>DOMV01000422.1 GCA_003509805.1 Planctomycetaceae bacterium | reverse complement strand
TGTAAAACTGTTGTTCAACGGAGTTCCAGTATTCCCGATCCTTGCATTGCTTTTCGAACGACGAACAAAGATCGCGATCATACAGGGTAACGGCACGGAGTATCTGGGCCATGTTGCCGCAATGCCGGTTCAGGGCTTCACCGAAAACGTAAGCGACATTTCCTTCAAGCAATTCGAAAATCACTGGCAAATCCGTGATTTTCGGCAGGATAGGGGCGATGAAACCGAAAGTCGCGATCCCTTCTTCCCGGAGTGTTTTCAAGGCGGCGAAACGCTGCTTGACCGGTTTCGCCCTCGGCTCGAAGAGCCGCCGGGCCTTTTCATTCGGCATGGAAACCGAGAAACCAACCTCGACGCCGGGAATTTGTTTCAACAAATCGATGTCCCGAAGCACGAGGTCCGATTTGGTCAGGATCGACACGGAAAAATCCTTGGGAATCAAGCTGTTTTTTCGAGCGTCGACGATCTTTTGCAGGATTTTCCGGGTCAGCTCGTACTTGAGTTCAAGCGGATGATAGGCGTCGGTCGCGCTGCCGATGAACGCTCCTTCGCCGTCCTTGACCTTGCGGAAATTCTTTTCGAAAACGTCGGCGGCGTTGATCTTGACGTCAACGAATTCACCCCAAGATTCGTCATGTTGCGAAAAACGCTTCATGAAGCAGGCGTAACAGTACACGCAAGCATGTTGGCAGCCGACGTAGGGATTGATTGTATATCCGTCGCCGGTCAACTTGCTGCGAGTCAGAATGCTTTTGACCTCGATCTCGCGGATGTTCATGGCGTTTCCAGTTCGAAAATTCCGTCGAGCGCACGGTATTGTTGGGCGGCATCAAGTCCGTAACCGACGACGAATTTTAGTGGAACTTCGAACCCGATGTAATCGATGACAACCTCAATGGCCCTCGCTTCCGGCTTGTCGAGAAAAGCGCAGAGGCGAATTTCCTTCGGTTGGAGCGACCGAAGATGCTCAAGCAGTTTCGCTAGGGAACGGCCCGAATCGACGATATCTTCCACGACCACGACACGGCGACCGGCAAGATCAATGGAAGGAGAGAACTGCAATTCAACCGTTCCCGACGATTCCAGGCGATTTCCGTAACTGTTCATCGACACGAACTCGATTTCAACCGGAATCGAAATACGCCGAGCCAAATCGGCCAAGAACATGAAACTTCCCTTGAGAACACCGAGCAGAACGAGCGGTTTGCCGTCGGCCTCGATCTTGGCCGCGAAATCTTCGGAAATCCGCTGAGCCAATTCGGCGACCCGCCTTTCGATCCGGTCGGCGGAAATCAATTCTTTCAGAAGCGATTTGTCTTGGGACATTCTGTTCGCTAAACTTATTTTATCTGGTCCATCCGTTTCGACTTGAAATACTCCAGCCATTTCTTCGTGACGGCGTCACCGATCGTAGGCGATGGCATTTTCGCGTATTCTTCGATGGTCTTGCCCCAGTAGAAACTGATCCATCCTTGCGTGATCGGTTTCGAACCGTCAATGAAGCGGTCCATCTCCTCAATACCGCATTTCATCGGGAACATTTCGGCAATGATGAGGGGCTTTCCGATGGCGTAAACCTTGAGTGCTTGAAGTGCTTTGTCGACTTCGCCCTTCTCCGGATAGAAATGGACACTTACAAAATCCAATTTCTCCGCGACGACCGGATCGTAGAACAAGGGCTTGGCGTTCGGCCAGACCATCGCCCACGGAATGACGCCGACCGTAACCAAATGTCGCTGATCTTCGGAACGAATCGCCGCGACCATGCGGTCGATCCACGCCTTTGCGATCTCGTGCGATTTTCTTCCGTTCGGTGTTCGCGTGATCTTCTGCACGAAAAAGAAGTCGCCGAGCCCCTCCGGTGTCAGCCAGTCGTCGGTCGCTTCGCCCGGCACGATTGGCTCGTTCATCAGGTCGTAACAAAAGACGCCGGGACTCGAAGCACAGACCCGTGCGACATGTTTCCAAAACGTCGCTTGAACAGCCCAGCGGCCTTCTTCGTCCAACGTATCGTACTAGGCGGGAATGTTCGTTTTTTTGTAACATGCCAGCCCGGTGACGTAAAGATACAGGCTGCGCTCTTCCGTAACACGGATCAGTTTCGACAATTGCTCCAAGGCTTTTGCATTGGGCTGCGTAGGCGAATCCATGAATCGGCCGACTTGCAGGTGGATGCGAACGACATTCAAGCCTAGGTCTTTCATTTCGTCGAAATCCTGGACGACGGCATCCCATTCATCGATCCAATAGTCGTCCATCAGCCGCATTTTCGCATCGTGATCGTAGTTTGCGCCCCAGAAACGAATGGGTTCGCCGGTCGTCTTTTTCACGAAATGCGTCTTGTCGGCGCTGACCTCCACCCAATCCGGCGTCTGCTGCGCTTGAACGACGGACGTGAGGCACCCGCAAACGAGCAAGGCGATTCCACAGTAATAGATGAATTCATTGCGCATATTTCATTACCGCCTTTCATGACGGATTTATTTTGACAAGACGGCGGTTCTGCCAATTTCCCGGAAACCGAGGTGACGGTAAATGCTTCCGGCAGTCGGATTTTCATAACTGAGACTCGGCACGATTCCTTCGTTCAGAAGAACCTCTGACAAATTTGACACCAATACGGATGCGTAACCTCGTCCCCGGAACGCTGGATCGGTGCAAACATAACCGATTCGACCCAGGCAGCTTTCCGTTGCAGAAGCAACGATTTGCCCGTTTTCGCGAAAATTCACGACCCGTCCTTTTCCGGTGGCAAGCAAATCAACAAGCTGATCGAGCGGCATCATAAAATCATGAAATTCCGGTATGCTCGCCCGAAGTTGCAGGATTTCCTCGGCGTCTTTCGTGGTTGCCCACTCGACCGAAACACGTTCATCTATGTGTGGAGCGAAATTTTCTCGACGCAATGCCGCGAGATAACAGCGATGTTCGTTTTGAAACGCAATGTGTTTCGCAAACGGTTCAACGAGCGTTTCCTTGCCCGCAATCATCTTGAAGTCGATTTTGTTTTCGTCGAGAAACCGGCAAATCGCGGCGGCATCGACCGAGTCGGATTTCGAATAGATGTGAACGCAACCGTAAAACAGGCAGAAAACGTATTCGAACGGCTCACGACCTTCCGGCGTTGGCAACCCCCAAATGAAGAATCGTGGATCGTCGAAGCCGTAATCGCGAATATCGGCGACGAAAAACGTTACATGGGCCGGTTCGGAGGCGAGATAGTCGAGAACTGTTTGGCGGTCTTGTTCGGTCAGTTTTCGTATCATTATTTCAGTTCCATCGACAGGATTGGAAAAGGCTTGCCATGTGGGTCAAGGGGTGAACGACTCACGACTTCGAAGCCCATGTGTTTGTAAAAACCGACTGCCTGCGGGTTCTGTTCGTTCACGTCGACTTTATTGATTCCTTTTTCACGGATCGCGAATAGAATAAGTTGCTTGCCGACACCCTTGCCACGAACGTCGGGGCGAATGAAGAGCATTTCGATTTTGTCCGGCGAGAGACCGAGGAAACCGAGGATATTCCCATCTTCACGGATGCAATACAGGTCGACCGCCTTCAAATATTCGTTCAGAATGAGTGGCTTGAGATACTGAATGTCCGCTTCGCTCAGAAAATCGTGCGTTGCCCGGACGGATTGCTCCCAAACGTCGACGATTTCTGGAAAGTCAGCCGATCTCGCAAGTTCGATTTTTGTCAGCATGTCCTCGTAGGTCGAACGAATCATCATTTCCTCGGTGATGCCGAGCGTCTCCATCCATCGGCGGGCTTCGGCGATACCAACGTCGATTTTGCTCTCATCTTGAAGCACGATTTCGATTTCAAAAAAGTCTCCGAGCCCATCCACGCGGTCGAAATGAAACCGAGTTCCGTCAATCAGGTAAAGTTTCCGCTCCTTCCTGACGACGCCCTTGATCCC
>DOMV01000079.1 GCA_003509805.1 Planctomycetaceae bacterium | reverse complement strand
TGGCCGCCCGTGTTCGAGTACACTTCCGTGTCGAGCACGAGGATGTTGATGTCGCGATTCGAAGCAACCACGTGGTCGAGACCGCCGTAACCGATGTCATAAGCCCAGCCGTCGCCGCCGAACGACCAGACGCTGCGGCGTACCAGCGCGTCGGCGCCGGTCATCAGGTTGACCGCCGTCATCCGGCAGGCGCCTTGCTTGTCGGCGGCGCAGGACGCCGCTTTCGCCTTGAGTTCGGCGACCCATTGACGTTGTTGGGCGATTTCCGCCTCGGTTTCCTGTTTGTTACCGAGCAGGTTTTCGACCAAGGCGGCCCCGAGCTGTTCCTTGTTGTCGCCGAGCACTTTGGAAATGTACTCGTGTTGCTGGTCGATCGCGAGCCGCATGCCGTAGCCGAACTCGGCGGCGTCTTCGAACAGCGAGTTCGCCCACGAGGGCCCCTGTCCCTTGGCGTTGACGGTATACGGCGTCGTCGGCAGGTTGCCGCCGTAGATCGACGAACAACCGGTCGCGTTGGCGACGAGCATACGATCGCCGAAAAATTGCGTGACCAGCTTGATGTACGGCGTTTCCCCGCAACCGGCACACGCCCCGGAGAACTCGAAGAGCGGCAACAGGTGCTGCGACCCCTTGATGTTGTCCGCGACGACACTCGCCCGATCGGCATCCGGAATCGTGAGGAAGAAATCCCAGGCGGCCCGTTCGTTCTCAAGGTGTGCGATCTTGTCTTCCATGTTGATCGCCTTGCGGCCTTCGACCTGTTTATTCCTGCCCGGACAGGCGTGAACACAGGCCCCGCAACCGGTGCAATCGTCCGGCGCGACCTGGACCGTCGCCTTGCATCCGGCGAAATCCTTGCCCTTCGCATTGGTCGATTGGAAACCGGACGGCGCTTCGGCGAGCAAGGCGGGATCGTAGGATTTGATCCGGATCGCGGCATGGGGGCAAACGAGCGAACAGGTTCCGCACTGGATGCACACGTCCGCGGTCCAGATCGGAATGTCGATCGCGATGCTGCGGCGCTCGTGCCGGGAAGTCGCGGTCGGGAAGGTTCCGTCCGCGTCGAAAGCGCTCACCGGCAGGTCGTCGCCGCGCTGGGCGAGGATTTCTCCGAGTACCTTCTTGACGTATTCCGGGGGATTGTTGACCGCGCCGGCCTCGCGATGCCTGTTCGAGGAGGCGGCTTGGGGAATCGCGACTTCATGCAGCGCCGCGAGCGTCGCATCGACGGCGGCATGGTTTTTCAAGACGACCTCTTCGCCTTTTTTGCCGTAGGTCTTGCGGATCGCGTCCTTGATGTGCTTGATCGCTTCTTCTTCCGGCATGAAACCGGCCAGCTTGAAAAAGCAGGTCTGCATGATCGTATTGATCCGGCCGCCCATCCCGGTTTCGCGGGCGACGTGAACGGCGTCGATCACGTAAAATTTGATTTTTTTGTCGATCATGTCCTGCTGGAGTTCGACGGGCAGTTCGTCCCAGACCTTGTCGGCCGGGTACGGGGAATTGAGCAGGAACGTCGCGCCCGGTACGGCGGAGGCGAGCAGGTCGAGTTTTTCCGTGAAGACGAACTGGTGGCAGGCGACGAAATTGGCCTTGGAAATCAGGTAGGAGCCGATGATCGGTTCCGGCGAAAAACGAAGGTGCGAAACAGTGACCGAGCCGGCTTTTTTCGAATCGTAGACGAAATATCCCTGCGCGAACCGGTCGGTGTACTCGCCGACGATCTTGGTTGAATCCTTGTTCGCCCCGACCGTCCCGTCCGAACCGAGTCCGAAGAAAACGCAACGACGGACCGCGTCCTTTTCGGTCGAAAAATGCGTGTCGTATTCGAGCGAAAGCCCGGTCACGTCGTCGTTGATGCCGACCGTGAACTGCTTTTTGGGGGTCGGCTTGTCGAGCTCCTCGTAAACGGCCTTGACCATGGCCGGCGTAAATTCTTTCGAGGAAAGACCGTAACGACCGGCGACGACTTTGACGTCGGTGCGATCCTGCTGGACGAGCGCGGTGACGACATCCTGGTACAAGGGTTCCCCGAGCGAGCCCGGCTCCTTGGTCCGGTCGAGCACGGCGATCTTCCTGACCGATTTCGGCAACGCCTTGACCATGGCCGCGGCATCGAAGGGCCGGAACAGCCGGACGCTGACGAGACCGCATTTTTTGTCCTTGCCGACGTAATTGAGGTACTCCTCGACGATGCCTGTCCCGGACGCCATGCAAACGATCACTTTTTCGGCATCGGGATCGCCGATGTAATCGAACAGGTGATACTGGCGGCCGGTCAACCGCGCGAATTTGTCCATCTCGGCCTGCACGATTCCCGGGACGGCCTCGTAATACCGGTTGCAGGCTTCCCGGGCCTGGAAAAAGACGTCCGGGTTCTGGGCGGTCCCCCGAAGTTTCGGGTTGTCCGGGTTCAAGGCCCGTTTCCGGAATTCGCCGACCAGGTCCATATCGAGCATCTGTTGAATGATTTCATCGGCAATCGGCGAAATCTTGTTGACTTCGTGCGAGGTCCGGAATCCGTCGAAGAAGTGAACGAAGGGAACCCGGGATTTGTAGGTCGCCGCATAGGCGATCATGGCCATGTCGTG
>DOMV01000214.1 GCA_003509805.1 Planctomycetaceae bacterium | reverse complement strand
ACATGACACCGCTTTACGGCCGGGCCGCTAACAAGTTTACTCTTTGAGTCCGAGTCGTTTTGCGGTGGGTCTGGGATCGGCGAGGCATTTTTCGTGGACTTCCCGCAATGTCCGTTCGCCCCGCCAAAGCAATCGCGTCAACGACACCGCCATGCTCGTCAGCAGCGGCCACGCCTCGCCCAGATTGCCGCCGCCGAGGACGTGCTTGCCCTCCTCAAAATAACGGTCCTTCTGCCAATGCAGGCAATTTTCGACCTCCCAGTGACGCAAAATCAAATCCTGGAACGTCGACGCCGGGACCGCGTCCGGATCGAGACTGCTCACGAAATAGCGGGTTTCACAAGACAGAAGCTCGCCTTCGCGACGAACTTCCTTATCAAGACGGAGCAACGCCCGGCAGCCCGGGATTCCCAGTTGCTCGCGGATGAATTCGGCAGCCCACTTTTTGACCCACAAACGACGCTTTTCTACGCGGCCCTTTTTTTATCGACCTGTTGGTCGCTCGGCTCCTGTTGCGGAGCGTCCTCGAAAACAAGCTTCATCTGTTGGTGCGTCTTTTCCTGATTGTCTTTCACTTGAAACAAATAATCGCGATGATATTCCTGAATCGCTTCCAAGAGCGGTCGTTGGGCGAAAATCGCATCCCCGGTCAGTAATTTCAGGCAGGGATACATCGTGAAAAGTTCTTCGAGATGGTTCTTCAAACAGCCCGGCTCGTTCGTTTTATCGCCGCGAACGGACCAGGCGGCGAGGGGGAGTTTAACGGTTTGGGCGAAGACGTTCAGCATGAAAATCGGGTCGCCGTTTTCGTCCGTCATCTGCTTGGCGGCCTTGCCGTCCACGGCGGCGGCGAGGGGGTCGTCCGGCAGGATCGCGTCGAGAAACTCGGCGAAAGCGTCTTGGAGATCGGCGAGGGAGAGTTCCCGCAAGATGCGAGCGAAGGTGATGGCGTGCGGGATTTTACGACGGCCTTTTTTGTCTTTGAACTCAAGGAATTGACGAAGTTGCGAGAAATGAATTTCGGCCCAACGTTGAATTTCGGCGAGCGTGGAGAGGTTGGCGAGCAGCCCGAGCATGACGACGGCAAGGGCGGCGGGAAAGGGGTGGGACGTGCCGTATTTTGAACGGGGATCGGGCACTTTTTTGAGACACTGGACGAAAATTTCGAGGGGAGCGGACATTGGAACCTCCATGCGTGAAAGGGAAGGCGAAATCATTCGCGTCTTACGTTTCTACGACGGAAAAGTTCTTCTGTTCGTCAGAATCCGCCAATTCAAGGAAACTTGTTAGCGGCCTGCGGATTGGGTGAAGAAGGAACTCGATTGCATTCTTCAGCCCATCCTTCGTCCGGTCGACGCCGACGGCTTCGTGATTCTGCCGAAGCGACGGATCGTCGAGCGGACATTCGCATGGCTGAACAAATTTCGGCGACACGGCAAGGATTTCGAACGAAATCCCGATTCCAGTGTCGCCATGATTTACGTCCCCATGATAAAAAACATGCTTAACATGCTCGAAAATAACACTTTATGCGTTTAAGGACACTCGCTAATAAGAGTTGCAAGCCCTTTGTTTTTAATAGTTTACATCATTAGCCGAGGCGGGACTCGAACCCGCATGACCTTGCGGTCAGGGGATTTTAAATCCCCTGCGTCTGCCATTCCGCCACTCGGCCCACCGCGCTCGGGCGCCACCGTGACAAGGGCACGGCGGACATTCCGAGAACCGATATATCGGAGCCGTTAGCCCAAAACGATCGATTTCGACGTTTCATTGAAAAACTTCACGCACTCCGCGACATCGGGAGTGTTCGCGTCCCAATTGTATTCGTACTCGATCGAGAACGGACCCCGGAAGCCTTGCGACGCAAGCTCCTTCATGACATCCGCGATTCCGCAAACACCCTTTCCGAGCGGAACGTCGTGCGGGCCTTCGCCCTGTCCGGCGAGTTTATGCAAGTCCTTGATGTGGAAGCTGATGATCTTCCCCTTCAACGCCTTGATCGCCTCCAACGGAACCAGGCCGCTGCGAACGTAGTGGCCCGTGTCGCAACAGGCGCCCACCCGGCTTCCGCAGTCCTTCAGGTGTTCCAGCACGATATTGAAATCCCAGTAAATCGACGGCTTCGGGTGATTGTGCAGGCCCACGTTGATCTTGTACTCTTCCGCGAGTTTGTTCACCTCGGCGAGCCTGTTGAAGCCCGGCTCGCTGTTGATAACCGGAATCGCCATCTCGGCCGCGAAATCGAACATTTTCCTGTCCGAACCGGTGACGCCCACCGCATGCGGAATCAAACCGTGGTCGGCCATGATCGTCCGCATCAACTTTTTATCGGCGGCGGACATGTCCGGGCTGACTTTCACATCACTCTTGTCGGTCAAGCGCTGGCCGATGAAAACTTCGAAATTCCGCGAACCCGTCTTCTGGCAGTTTTTGATACCCTGCTCGAACGTAAACCGATTGAACGAATAAATTTGCGGACCGATCGTCCAACCGAGCAGGTTCGAGTAAACCGTGTTCGGGCAATAGCTGCACGTGCCGGCGGTCTCCTCGGCAACCAGTGTCGCCGAGGTTCCCAGCATGGCCGCACCGCCCAGCAGCGCGGAAGTCCGAAGCAGATCTCGTCGTGTCGTTTGCATAGTCGTTCTCCTGAATGGGGAAAAGGGGAAGGAAAAATACACATTTGAGGAACCACGCCCCGGTCACCGGGAAGGCACGTTGGCATGAATCCATAAAACAATCCCCCGAGTATAGCCGATCAGGGGCACGAAAAACAGTCCCGGCGACTCGACGTTTTTCGTTTTTTGGGGTAGACTGCAAGTCAGGGGCAGCTTCACAGGCGGGGCGGCCGACGGACTCGATTTTTTTCCACTTTCCACCGGATTCCTCCCGTGTCACGACAATTCGGAAAACGTATCCTACTCGTTCTTTGGTTTTCGTTCCTCGCCGTCCTGCTCGTCGTGGGGCTTTGGAGGCTGCATGGGAAACGGGACCGTGCGGCTGCCCCCCCCGGACGCTCCGTCGGTACGGCTTCGGAATCCAGAGCACCGGGAAAAACCGACGCGCCGCCGGTGATTGATCTCGGGGTGTTGGCACCGTTGGTGGAAACCGATCCCTCGGAAAAAAAACCGGCCGGCGGGAACATTCCCGGTGAACCCTTGCCGGGAGTGCCCCTTCCAATGGAGGTCGTTCCCGACCGGACGGAAAAAAAGTCGGAAGAAGGGGACTCCGAAGAGGAGGGATCGCTCCTTTCCCGCATGACCGAAGAGGAACGCGCGGCGGCCCAGAAGGAGGTGGAACGGGAGATTGCCGCGCTGCGGGCGGCTGAGGATGCCCAGTTCGCGGAGGAAACGGCGGCACCACCCTTGGTCGAGGAGCCGGAGAAACTCGTTGCGCTCGCGCCGGAAATGAAACTGTGGGTCACGCCCGACTCGAAAAGTCTCGTCATGATCGGCGTGGTCACGCTCCGGGAAGGACCGCTCGAATTGTTCTGCTGCCGACGAAACAGCAAGGAATACGAGTCGATTGT
>DOMV01000320.1:5476-5651 GCA_003509805.1 Planctomycetaceae bacterium | reverse complement strand
CCGAAAAAATTCAGGTTCGAACCCGTCCCGCCACCCATATCGCACCAAAGGAGATTGTCAAGCGGCTGCGCTTCCGCCAGTTTTTCCCAGAGCAATTCCCGGCCGAGCAACAGCCGTTTTCGGAAACTGTCGTAGGCATCCGCCTGGCCGGAATAAAAATTGTCCATGCGCTCCG
>DOMV01000320.1:152-5379 GCA_003509805.1 Planctomycetaceae bacterium | reverse complement strand
CGGAGAGTAAACAGGCGGTTAAGCGGAAAACTTAACCGGCTTCGGTATAAAACGTATGTTCGATCGAACCCGATCGGGGAGTTCCATGAAATGCCGCGAATCAATGCCCCGCCGGCCCCGGTGCCCGGCGAGCCCCGCCGACAACGCACAACCGCAAACTTGCCAGCGATCCGGCAGGATCAGGAATTGTCCATTTTGGTCAAATATTGCCGATGAAAATCGATCAGCGTTTTCGGAACCTGCTCCAGTTGCGCAATCGCCATCATTTCGACGACCTGCTGGTCGATCATTCTGAAAAGAGAATCGGGATAGGGTATTCCCTTGCGGTGTACACGGAAATAGCCCTCCAGAAACCGGTCGGCCTCGGTCCATTCATCGTCCAGCACGGAAGGAAGAAAGGAGGAAACCGCGACGATCGCATTCCGCAGTTGCGCGGGAGTCGCCGTATGCGTGTCGAAACGAAAATCGGTTTTGGTATGGGCCTCGATGCTGTCGGCAAATTTGTCGTCGAACCCCCATTCGTGCACCAAAAACGCGCCGGCAATCGCGTGATCCCAGCCGAACTTCGCCTGTTCAAACTCCGAGAGCCGTTTCCCGTCTTTTTGTCGAGCTCCCAGGATTTCCGCATATTCGACGGGCCAGGTCTGGGCCAGGACCGGCAACGCCATGTCCTGAAACATCGCACAAATGAACAATTCCTCCGCATCGAGTTCCATGAAATAGGAGGCGAGCGCCCGGGCGAAAATACCGCGTCGCATCGCGTCCTGACAGATTTTTTTCAGTTCGAACGGCCCGCATTTCGGGTTCGGCAACAGCGCGAAGACCGCATTCCAGAGGATGAAATTCCGGATCGTCCGGCCGTACACGAGGGAAAGAGCCATCTGGATGGTCGTTATCTTGCTCCGAAAACCGAAATAGGAGGAATTGACGAAACGCAGGATTTGTGACGTCAGCCCCAAATCGACCGAAATGGCCGCCGCGAATTCCGGCGGTCCGCTATCCGGATCCTTCGCCAGTTCCAGTATCTTCGCCGCGCTTTGCGGCAATGCCAAAACGCAGGCCCCTTTGATTTTCCTCGTCAGTTTCCGATATTCTTCATCGTTCATATAAACCCTCCTCCCCGGCCACCTTCCAAGGTCCGACATGGATTGAAATCATCTGTTTCGTATATGCCGCAAACGGCCTGAAACTACGGCCTGAAACGGTCCCCGCGAACAATCGCTTGTTGCTCGAACGAAACATGCAACCCGATATTTACAAGTACGTTGTGGCGAGTGAGTGCAACAAGCAGCCTTCACCAAACAATCAATTTCACCGCGTTTCCGGTATATTTTTTCGATGGACCGGTTCTCCAACCCGTCACCCCCGCTCCGGCGGGGCGTCGGCCATGCGTTTCCCAGCGGCGAGCATCCAGCATAAACTATTGGATCATAACGAATTGCAAAAATCTCTTTTCCGGATTCCCGCCGGAGCCCGCCCTCAACCACAAAACCCCGGCCGTGAAACGACCCCATTGTAAACCGAATCGGGCACGTCGTCAAGCAAACCGACTTGACGAATGCGACTTGACGAATGGCCGCCATCGACTTATACTGGAAACGTGATGGAAACGAACGTTTGGTCAAGTTTGCCTTCCGCACTCACTCGCTCCTAACTTCTGTTTGTGTAATGACATACACAGACATTCGATCGGCAGGCGATTGTGCGAGTGAGGATTGTCGTGCCTACGGTATATGTGTTGTTACAGTCAACCTCTTTTCCCCGGAGTCTCCCATGAGTTTCGAAATCACCGTCGTCGGATTTCCCGCAAAGCACCTGATCGGCATGAAAGTCCGCACGGACATGCAGAAGGCCCAAACCGACTGCACGGCGCTGTGGCAGACCTTCGGGCCGCGAATCGTCGATATTCCCGGCTGTACCGGTGAGTGCAAGGGATCGTTCGGCGTGTCCGTCATGTTGAACGAAAATGATTTCGACTACGGGGCCGCCGTCGAAGTCGCTCCGGAAACAACCGTCCCGAACGGCATGGAAGCGTTCGAGCTGCCTGCCGGATTGTACGCCAAATGCACGGTCGCAAGCCTCGAAAAACTCGGCGAAGCATACATGTATGTTTACGGCCCGTGGATTGCCGGGCAGTCGGAGTACGGCCTGAACATGCAGGCTCCGTGTTTCGAACACTACCCGGCGAACTGGCGACCGGAAGACGCTTTCGAAATCTATGTGCCGGTAACGAAACAATGACGGTGCCGGACGACAATGCCAGACGGCAATGATGATCGAACACGCTACGCAAGCCGATTTCCCGGAGATCGTCGACGTTTGGGAGGCGTCCGTTCGGGCGACGCATGATTTCCTGACTGAACAGGGTATTCAAGACCTCAAGCCGCACATTCTGAACGAATATTTGCAGGCGGCCGACCTGTATTGCGTCCGCGAAAACGGAATGGTTCTCGGCTTTCTCGGTCTCTCGCCGGACAAAATCGAAATGCTCTTCATTCGTCCCGACGTTCGCGGCAAAGGAATCGGCAAGCAACTCATCATGTTCGCGATTCGTGAAAAAAAAATCAAAAAGGTCGACGTGAACGAACAGAACCCGCAAGCTGTCGGCTTTTACAAACACCTGGGCTTCGAAATCGTGGGCCGTTCACCGCTCGACCCGCAAGGAAAGCCGTTCCCGATCCTGTCGATGGAACTTTTTCGATGACAAACCAACCCGGTCATACTGGAAACGCGATGAAAACGGGCATTTGGTCAAATCTGCCTGCCGCACTCGCTCGACTCTAACTTCTGTTCACATAATGACATAAACGTTTCGTTCGAGCGGACGACGATGGTGCGAGGGAACAGTTTCAGGCCGTTTACGGTATATCCAACCAAAACAAAATCAGGCAACAATGCGGTTCCAAGGTCGTGTTGACACTATGGTCTTGACTGGAATTGTAAACATTCGTATTGTTCGCGGATGAAACCACTCACTCCCGAACAATACGATCAAATCAAGGACGCGCTTCCCGTTCAGCGGGGAAACGTCGAAATCGAAAACCTCGTTTTCCTCAACGCCGTATTTTACGTCGCCGAAAACGGATGCAAATGGAGGAAATTGCCTGAAGATTTCGGCAAGTGGAACAGCGTTTATCGCCGCATGAATCGATGGGCGAAAAATGGTGTCTTGCCGAGAGTCCTCGAAGCGTTGCAAACAAAACTCAATATCACTGTTGATGTTACGGCGCATTCACTGGACAGTGCGAGTATCAAAGTGCATCCTGACGGCACGGGCGCTGAAAAAAAACAGTCACCAATCCATCGGCAAAAGTCGCGGCGGTCGGACCACCAAAATTCACTCCGTGGTGGCCGACGAAACGTTGCCGATTGTGCGTCGTTTGTCGCCGGGATCGTGCCACGACGATCCCGAAGGTCAGCTGTTGATGGAGCAAATTCCGAAACATTTATGGAGTGGAAAATCGCTGTTGATGGACAAAGCTTACGAGGGCAATGATTATCGCAACAAGGCGAAAAGTTGCGGGATGCAGCCGGTGGTTCCTCCGAAAAGCAACCGGAAGGAGTTGTGGGACTATGACAAGGAGTTGTACGAGGGCCGGAATATTGACGAACGCAACTTCCGTAATGTCAAGGAGTTCCGTAGCGTATTCACTCGTTATGATAAATGGGATGAAACGTATAACGCCTTTGTCTCGCTCGCGTCCATTAACAGATTGTTACGAAATTTAGTCTAAACACGACCTAGGATAAACGATATTCGACGTGTACGCAACACCCGTCGCATCGTTGAAATAGGACATGATCACTTTTTCGCGGATACCGTCGGCGTCGTACGCCATGAACAAGCGGTCCGAATACCAGCCTTCGCCGCCGGTCTCGGTCGCCGTTTGACGGCGGTGGGTCGCTTGCGTGTCGTAGTCGTACAGGCAGCTCTCATCCGTCGGACCGTGCCAAGACAGCGCGTCGTGCTCGCACTGCGTGTCCCAATAAATGTGCTCGTGATCATCGGCGTAGACGACCGTGAACGTGTCCGCATCGTCGTCGCCTAAATAATCGTTGCGCGAAAACGTCTCGGAGGTCGTCTCCTTGTGACGCTGTTGGTTGACGACGGCGCCGTACGTTTTGGTGGTGTCGTCGTCGCTGGACAAGAAGCAGACTCCTGTCATGTCCCACCGATCTTCTTTCGAACGGCCCGCGGTTTGCAGCGTCGTGACGTGCTTCGTCGTTTCCCATGCGCCGCCGACGACTTTTTGTACGAAATCAATCGTCTCCGTGCGGGATGCCGTGAACGCTTTTGTTTCCGTCCAGGAAGCCCAATCGGCTGATGATTCTTGATATCCGACGACATGCGAATTCCGCGTGGTCGTCGTGAATATCGAACCGTTTCCGCTCATCTCGCCCTCGGTCAGGCACCATTCGCCGGTGATCGCGTTGAATTTCGATTTGCTGCTCCACGTGTCCGAGTAATTGCCGAGCGTGTAACTGAAATGCGTTTCTGATGTCACGAGCGAACTCGTGTTGACGGAGGACTCGTGCTCGATGGTACTGTTTTCAACCGTCACCGAACGTTACTCTATTTCCATGTCCTTTTCGATCCCTTGACGCGAGCGCTTCAGCAATTCCGGGTCGAATTTATAATCATTATCTTGGGCCCCCCCCCGGCTTTCCGGGGGACTTACACAGTTTGACAGTTCCGGGAACAATAAAAGGTCTCCACCGTGTGAACCGCTCAAAGCTCAACACGAGAGGAGACCTTTATACAAAACATCCAAAGTTTAAGCCACGCCAGGTGGGATTGCAAGTACCACTTGGCCATTGAAAAACAATTCCATATTCCGAAATGCCGACGAAAAGGAGACTGTAGCACAAAAGTTGTGAAATGGTATTGACTGAAATTGGCGTTGTCGAACAAATCACTCATTTGATACGTATAAACCAGAGCGGGCGGCGGAGGCTCGTCGCCGAAAATACTCAAAACACGGTTTTACGGAGATCAAATCATGACACGGAAGACAAAAACGACCGAGAAAAGTCAAAATGGACAGACCGGCGAAAATAAAAGCACGAAAAAAGGCACGCCGAAGATGGACAAGCAACTTCACGGCGAACGAAAACAGCGAAAAATCATCAATTGGAAGGAATATAACGAATCCCTCGTCAAGCGAGGCCAATTCACGTTGTGGATCAGCGATGAAGTCATCGAGCATTGGCTCCATGAAAACAAGGG
>DOMV01000320.1:0-143 GCA_003509805.1 Planctomycetaceae bacterium | reverse complement strand
TTGATGATCCGCGAGTTTTTCCGGACGACCTACCGGGCCACCGAAGGTTTTGGTCATTCGTTAATCGCATTGTTACAAATCGATTTGGCGATTCCCGATTTCACGTCGCTCGCGAAACGTGCGGCGAAACTCGGCATCGACAT
>DOMV01000103.1:4478-6379 GCA_003509805.1 Planctomycetaceae bacterium | reverse complement strand
CGGGCGAAGGCGATCGCCGTGCCGATCGTCTACGCCGTCTGCGACGATTCGGCCGGCGCGGCGTTGACGCGACTGCTGGAATCGGAACTCGGCGAGACGGCGCACCTGTTCGTGAAAACCGAAAGCGAACACGACAAGGCGGTTCAAGGGATCGAGACCGTCCGGATGGAGGATATCGACGTGCGCCGTCATGCGGAGGACGGGTTCGATTACGCGAAGGAGGTCATCGAGCGGAACGAACCGGATACGGATGTCCGCACGATCGTCGAAACGATCCTCACCGGCGAACTCGACACCGATCTGTACGCGAATCTCAAAACCGAATTCCAGGAAAAGCATCATGCTCAAGATCAAGCAAGTCACGCTGGAGAACTTTTGCCAGCATGAACGACTCGACATCCCGTTTTCGGACGGATTGACGGTCGTTCTCGGTCCGAACGGGGCCGGGAAGAGCAATTTTCTGAACGCGATCTACAGCGCGTTCACCGGCCAGTTCGATCGCGGACCGGGCGACATCGCGGACCATATCCGCAAGCCTTCGTCCGGCAGTCCGCCTCGAACCGGCGGCAGCTACACGCAGGTCGTCGGCACGGTCGGGACCTGCGAATTCCGGTTGCGGCGCACGCTGCACGCGACCGCGGACGGAAAAGGCAAGGTCGATCACGGACTCTGGCTCGATGGGGAGCGGCACAAGGCGAAACGGACCGCGAGCGAGATTGAGGCCTGGATCACGGAAACGTCCGGGCTGACCTCCGCGATCATGTCCGAGTTTTTGTTCATCGGCCAGGAGGACCTATTCGGATTTCTGAAACGGAGCGATACGGACCGCTCGAAGAAGTTCGCCGCGATTTGCGGTACGAAAGGATACGACCAGGTCCGCGACCGGTTCTCCTGGTTCGTCAAGGACGATCGGGCACGTTACGAGAAGTCCGTGGTTTCCGTCGAACTCGTCCGGAAATCGCTCGAAACGGCCCGGGCCAATTTGACTGCGGTGGAAACCGAATGGACGGCATTGCGCGGCGAATACGGCGACATCGACATCAAGGAACTGTTGCAGGACCGGGAAACCCGCCTGCGCGATGCCCGAAAAGCATTGCGTGACTTGGAGGAACGGGAAGCGACGGTGGATCGTTATTCACGCGAAATGGAGCTCGCGTCGGCCCGGCTGAGCAAGGCGCAACAGTTTCTCCGGGATCAGGAAAAGACGATCGCGCTCCTGCAACGGGAGATCGAGAAACAAGCGGCCGAATCGGCCCGGCTCGAACGGGAACAGCGTCATCGGCTCGGTGTGACGGCGTGGGAAGATGCGGTCGCGATTCTCAATACCTCGCTCCGCGCGAACGAGAAGCGCGTCTCGCTGGAGAAGAAAATCGACGCAACGCGATCGCGTCTGGCGTCGATCCCGGATACGCCCGCGTTCGATGAAAAAACTTATTTGAATCAGGAGGCCGATCGTGCTAAGGTGATCGGCCGTCTCGGGGAACTCGATCAGACGCTCCAATCCGTTCGCGACATGATCGCCTTTTTGAATAAAGTGACTCACACGGCCGATCCGGCCTGTTCCTGCCCGCTTTGCGGGGCGGACGTGAACGACTGGAAAGTCGATCTGACGTCGTTCCAGGAGCGGGAACACGAACTCGCAGGCGAGCGCCAGACCTGCCGGCGCCGGTGCGAGGAACTGGACCGGACGCTGAAAGACCTGGCCGGGCAACGGGACCGGATCGTCCGGGAGCGGCAGCAGCGGACGGAACTGGCGCAATGGATCCGCGACTTCGAAAAGGAACTGTCTGAATGTCCCGCGTTCGATCCGGACGCCGGGGAGAAACTCGCCTTCCTGACCGACCTGGAAAAAGAGTGGCGTCAATCGAAACAGGCGCATGAGGGTTTGCTCGACCGGCAGG
>DOMV01000103.1:3031-4468 GCA_003509805.1 Planctomycetaceae bacterium | reverse complement strand
CCAGGCGGAACGGGATCGGCTGGAAAACGAGGTGAAGTCGCTCGGCCTGCGCTCGCCGGAAACGCGCCGCAAGCGGTTGGAGGACGTGCGCGCCGAGATCGCGACCCTGGAAGAACGGATCGCGGAGACACGGTGTTACGAAAACAAGCTGGCGGCCTTGCAGGGCGCCCGGGACGAAGCGCTTCGCCGGGTTCGTCAATGCGAATCGGAACTCGAAGAACAACGGCAACTGCGTGACGGTTTCGGGAATGCGCCGCTCTGGTTCGAGAAATGCGACCGGGCGATCGATTGGCTGAAAAAGGACGGCTTGCCGCGTCTGGTACATCGCAGTGCGCTGGGCGACCTGGTCGACGCGATCAACGACGAACTGGGCAAATTCGCCGATCCGTTCCGCGTGATCGTGAACGAGGACGTGACCTTTACCGCGCTCTTTCCCGGCGGCAAGGAGATCAAGTCGAAAGCCTTGTCCGGCGGCGAGAAATACATGCTCGGCCTGGCTTTTTTGTCGGCGGTCAATCGGACCTTCGCCCGGAACCTCGGGATCATGTTCATCGACGAACCGACCGCGAGTTTGGATGCGCATCACATTCAATTGTTGTTCCGGATTCTGGAACAGTGGAAGCGGATTCTGCTGCGCCGCAACCAGCAACTCATCATCGTCACGCACGTCGAGGAGACGGCTTCCATCGCCGATTCCGTGATCCGATTGGGCGGCGAGACGGCGGGATCGTTCGAGCCGCGCCGCACGAACCTTTTGGCCGTTTGACACCCATTTCCCTTTCGAGCTATCCATCATGCACCACGAACCCTTCGTCTATTTCCTGCCGCGAACGGATGTCGCGGCTCAAAAGAAACACATCCTCGTCATTGAAAAACAACCGGGCACGCCCGTCGTGATGTCGGAAACGAGTTCNNATGATCGGCACGATTCGCGACCGGGCGCCCCGGACGCATATCATCGTCGATACGGGCGCCTCCGCGGGCCGGGCCGTCCTGTTGCGAATCCGGGAACGGTTGACCTTCAACGATCGCGAATACGATCCGTGTCTTTTCCTGAGTCAACTGTTCCCGACACTCCAAAGCGGCATCCCGGAGAAGCCGTATGGCGCGGACGATCCGTTCGCGCAACATGCCGCCTCGCTCGTCTTCGCGCCCCGGAGCACCGGCGGCAGGCGTCCGTGTACGAAAACGGATTTGCTCGTCGCCCATGTCGGGATGGGCGACCGGGCGCCCNNGAAAACGGACCTGCTCATCGCCTTGGTCGGTCTGGACGACAAGGAGCCGGAACCGGGCTGTAAGCCCTATACCGACCTGTTCCTGCATCCGCTCTGCCTGGTCCCGCGATTCTTCGCCCTTGAATCGAACCGGGCGCTCGGGACCAAGGAGGTATTCCTGCCGGACGAACTCGTTACGGAAATGGTCCGGCTGGCGTACCGG
>DOMV01000103.1:0-3008 GCA_003509805.1 Planctomycetaceae bacterium | reverse complement strand
AGGCGGCGGGCGCCCGGAGCCGCATGGACGATTTCATCTACTCCGCGCTCGGCGGCACGACGCGGACCCGCCGGAAACTGCATGAGCGTCATCCGGCGCAGGTGGAGATCGTCCGGATCGTCGACCGGCTCATGAAGACGGTCGACATCCGGCGTTCGCGACTGTTTCACGGCAGCCTCAACGGCGAACGCTACGCGCGGATTCGCGCCTTTATCGAATTGGTCTTCGGTGTCTGGATGCGGTCCGAGTATGCCGACGCCCGGGTCAGGCCGCCCGTCGTCGATACGTCCCTGTTGAGCCCGGACGTCCGAAAACGTTTCGAACACATGATTCCGCAGCGGTAGGCCGCCGCACCCCGGCGCGCTTCGCGTTCGGGAATCCGCGGCTTCGTTGAGCCGCTCGCGAACTCCGATACGAACTCAAACCGACCCTAACCTTTGAGAACACCATGATTGTTGCGCATCTGTCCCCCCCGCGTATCCTGTTGGAACAATACGGTAACGAAATGATCGTCCATTGTCCTTCGCCGGTCGCCCTGGCCGCGATGACGGACTACCTGACCTACGAACGCCCTGTGACGGAACGGCAGCACGGCCGGCTCGTCAACTTGAAAGAGGTGGAGCCGTGTTATCGCTGTTCGACGACCGATCCGCTGGCGTTTTACTGTCCGGCCGGGTTCGAGTCCATGCTGCTCGCCAAATTCAACGGGCGCTTCGAATTCTCGGTCGTTCGCGAACGTGATCACAGGATCGCGGAAAACACGCGGGCGGACTGGTCGCGGATCGACGCTTCGGAGTTCCGGAACGGGCAGCAGCCGATTCTGGAGGCGATGGTCGAGGCGGATCGGGGTCGGCTCGTCCTGGCACCGGCGGTCGGGAAATCCTGGTTCATCGGCTGTTACGCCCGGTTGATGCCGAAGGCGAGAATCCTCGTCAGCACGAAAAGCAAAGAGGTCCTGTTCCAACTGTACGAGGACCTGGAACGATTGCTTCCCGGCCGGGTCGGCCTGGTCTGCAGCGGCAGGAACAAGAAGCCGGATGCGCGCATCGTCTGCGTCAGCCAGGGGACGCTCGATCGTTTCTTCCCGCCGGCCGGGAACCGGGACGTCGACGTCGTGATCGTGGACGAATATCACGAATGGGGCTCGCCCCAAAAATTGGAAACGCTGTCCCGCATCAAGCGGGCCAAGCTGTTCGGCCTTTCCGGCAATAAGTATCGCGACGACGGCGCGGAGTTCCGGCTCGACGGCATCTTCGGGCCCGTCCTGGCGGAAATGACCCATGCGGAAGCCGTCGCCAAGAAATTGGTCGTACCGATCTGCGTCGTCTGGGTGCCGGTCCGGGCCGACCGGACCCCGATCCGGGAAACCGATTCGGTCGATGTGCGGCAGCGCTACGGTCTCTGGCAGTATCCCGTACGGAATCGCCTGATTGCGGAGGCCGCCCGGCTGTTCGGCGAGAACGACCAGGTCCTGATCTCGGTCCGGACAGTCGAGCACGCCCTGTATCTGCGCCAGTTTCTCCCGGAGTTCACGCCGGTCTACGCGCCGCAGGACGGCAAGGCGTCGAATATCGGCATGTTCCAGGCGATGGGCCTGACGCGCGGGCTGCCCGAAATGACCGAAGAACGCCTGCACGGCCTGAAAAGGGCGTTCACGACCGGGACCTTGAAGAAGGTCGTGGCGACCGGCGTCTGGTCGCGGGGCGTCAATTTTCCGGCCCTGAGCGTCGTGATCCGGGCCGACGGGATGAACAGCACGATCGCGGACACGCAATGGCCGGGCCGGACCGCACGGATCAACGACGGGAAGGAGGTCAGTCTCGTCATCGATTTCACCGACGAGTACGACGACTCGCTTTGGCGTAAGGCGATCCGGCGTCAACAGCGATACGCCGGTCAGCAATGGAGCCAGATCACGCTCGCGGAACTGAAACGGATGATGTGCCGACCGATTCCCGTCGGTGCGTAGCGTGTCGAGGCACGGGCCGATCGGGCGCGTGGGAGCGAACGCCGTTTGGAACGAACTTTCAAGATTGATTTTTGCCGGGGCGGAACGCCCCAGGGAGCGGATCATGCAGGAGCATCGCAAAACAGGCGGCGGATGCGCCGCGGTCAGAACCTATATCCTGGACCGGCTTCGCGAACGCGACCGGGGGCTGGGACCGTTCGTACGGATTACAGGCCGGGAGATCGCCGATGCGCTCGGCATCACCCCCCAGTGCGTCAACCGGCATGTCCGCTATCTGGTCCGGCAGGGCGTCTTGCTCCGCCGGAACCGCCATTATTTCAGCGAGCCGTCCTGCGTGTTCGCGGGGCGGGTGAACCAATGGATGCAGGAACGGATCAAAAAGTTCGATTGGGCGAGCGAGTTCGTCCTGCCGATCGATTTGCGTCAATTGGCCGCCTCGACCGGCCTGGATATCGTACAAACCCACGAGTATCTGGAAAAGTGGTTTCGCGTCCATACGGCCCATTCGCCGCAACGGTTCCACCTGTTGAATGTGCCCGCCCGACAGCCGTCACCGTCGCCCCTTCCGCTCGGACCGGACGACAAACGCAAGCCGGGCGACGGTTACGAGCTTGTCCGGGACCATCTGCTGGAAACCATCCGGACCCGACGCTGCCGGGAGGACTTGTTCGTCCGGGTCAACGCGGAAGAGATCGGGGCGTTGCTCGGACTGGCACCGGCGTCGGTACGCCGCTCTCTGCGCAGCCTGGTCGACCACGGCATCCTCTGCCGCGCCGCCGACAGTCCNNATCTCGGAGATTCATCGTGAGCAGTTGCGTGCCTGGATTCGCCATCAAATGGAACTCCGCGAGTTCGCGGACCTGCCGATCCTGTTCTTCAATCCGGTCGAAGCGGCCGCGTCGCTCCAAATCCCGGACTTCCAGGTCCAAGAGGGGATGCGGGAACTGACCAATCTGGATGCGGCCTTCCGCGTGTGCCGCCCGATCGACGATGACTGACCCCGGCCGGTCGATACGGGGACGAAGGAACGACGGGAAGG
>DOMV01000277.1 GCA_003509805.1 Planctomycetaceae bacterium | reverse complement strand
GTCTTTTTCATCGTCGAAATCGTTTCCGCCTTCGCGATGTACTACTACTGGAACCGTTTGCCCGCCAAAACGCATGGCCGCGTCGTTTGGATTTATGCGATTGCCGCATGGATTTCCCTGGTATTGATTACCGGGATCACGGCATTCATGCTCAATGCGAACGGCCTGCTTCCCGGCGGCGACTGGACCGAAACCGGTCTTTTCCGTCATGCCTTCTTCAACGTTCAATTCCTGCCTCAAACCTTCGTCCGAACCGGCGGCGCGCTGCTCCTGGCGACCCTGTACGTCTACCTTCATGCCGCGGTCACATTGCGCAAATCGAACGACGTCGATCTGCTCGCCAAGGTGGTGCGCCGTATGCGCGCTCCGCTGCTCGTCGCGCTGGCCCTGCTCGGCGTCGGCGTTGCCGGCTGGTTTGCCAACCTGTCGGAAAGCGGCCTCATCTCGCTCCAACGGGCCGCCGTGCTGAATATTTTCCTCGGCATGATGGCCGCCCTGGGCGGCATCGTCGTCCTCATGACGGTTGCCGTCTGTTTTTTCTTCCCGCGATCGATGAACGTCGGTTTCGCGGCGTCGCTTTTCCTGATGGGGTTGATGCTTTTCGCGATCGGCGAATTCGTCCGTGAAGCCGTCCGCAAACCGTACATCGTCGATCAGGTCGTCCTCGGCAACCAGATTCTTGCAGGCGAGATCGATCAATGCCGGCAAAACGGTTTGTTCAGCCAAGGAGAATGGCTCAAACACGCCCGGTATCACGTTTGGTATGAGACCGTCGATCTCGAACCGCCGCCGCCGGGCACGCCCGAAGCAAAGCGCCACGCCGAGGAAATGCGAGCAGCCTTTTTGCGTCGCAACGTGGACTACGGCCACGCGATTTTCCTGCATCACTGCAATGACTGCCATGCCCGGGAGGTCGGCTACTCGGCGGTCGGGCCGTTGTTGGTCGGCCTTTCGAAGGAGCAAATCGCGGAAAAAGTCAAACACCTGAACGAACCGGTGATCAACATGCCGCCGTGGTGCGGGAACGACGAGGAAGCCGATTGGCTTGCCGAATACCTGCTCACGATCCGGCCCGACCGTCCCTGAGAACGCCGGTCGCTCCCTCTTGGGTGCCCCGTCTTGAACCGGCTATTCGGTACAAGACGCGGGCGGTATCCGTTCACATGCGCACGCCGATTCCCCTGGAATCAAGGTATTCTTTCATTTGACGGATCGAAAAGGTTCCGAAATGGGCGATCGAAGCGACCAGGACGGCATCGGCGTGCCCATCGGCGACGGCTTCATATAAATGTTCCAAGGCCCCGGCTCCCCCGGAAGCGATGACGGGAAGACGTACCGCATCGGCAATGGCCCGGTTCATCGGCAGATCGTATCCGTTCTGTTTGCCGTCCGTGTCCATGCTGGTCGGGAGAATCGCCCCGGCCCCCAACGCCTCGGCCTGCCGTGCCCATTCGACGGCATCCCGTTCCACCCCTTCGGTTCCTCCGCGCACGACAACTTCATAGCCGCTCGGCAACGTCGCCGATTTTCGCGTATCGATTGCGACGGTGATCTTGTCGGAGCCGAATTTCTCCGCTGCCTGCCGAATCAGTTCGGGATTGCGAACGGCTGCGGAATTGACCGAAATTTTGGCCACGCCGAGGTCGAACAAGGTTTGCATGTCGTCCAGGGAACGAATCCCGCCGCCGACGGTGAGCGGAATCGTGATCGCGTCGACCGTGCGGCCGACGGCATCGAGCAACGTCCGTCGTCCTTCAAGCGTCGCCGAAATGTCGAGGAAAACCAGCTCATCCGCACCGGCTTGGTCATAGGCGGCGGCACTCTCGGCTGGAGCACCGATCTCTTTCAGGTTGACGAAGTTCACACCCTTGACCAACCGGCCGTCCTTGACATCCAGACACGGAATGATTTTACAATACGCTGTTTTCATCGTTATGCCCAAAACTCTTGTTTTGCTAATAGAGAAACGCCGCAGTATTAACAAACTTGATACATTGTCATTCTAGCAAAGAATGAAATCGATGGCAAGGGCACCGGCCGAAAAGGCGGGCGGAATTCGCGGGAATATACCGTAAACGGCCTGAAATTGTTCCCGCAAACAATCGCTTGTCGCCCGTTTGTCGCCCGAACGCAACGCGCAACTGGATATTTTCCATTGCGTTATGGCGAGTGAGTGCGACACGCAGACTTGACCAAATGTCCGTTTTCATCGCGTTTCCAGTATATCGCAGATCGTTCACGCCGCATCGCGGGAATCGGTATCGACGGAGAAAGTCGGTGCGCCCGCATCCGGTTGTGGGGGCCTTATCGGATCCAAGCCGGCCCCATTCAGGATTTCGCCGTTTTCACCGACATCGACGAATCGTACGGAAATCGGGACGGAAACCCCGGACTCCTGCATGGTCACCCCGTACATGGTCGTCGCACAAGCCATGGTTTTTTTCGAATGCGTGATGATCAGGAATTGCGTGGCCGCCTGGAAATTTTTGATGACGCGGATGAAACGATCGATGTTTCCCTCGTCGAGCGCGGCATCACATTCGTCGAGAATGCAAACGGGGTTCGGCCGAAAACGGAAAAATGCGAGCAGGAGCGCGACGCAAGTCAGGGTTTTTTCCCCGCCGGACAGAAGTGTCACGCTTTTCAATTCCTTGCCCGGCGGTCGCGCGACGATATCGATGCCGCTTTCGAGCGGGTTGGTTTCATCTTCGAAAATCAGGTCCGCGTGCCCACCGCCGAAGAGTTGCTGGAACAACTCGCGGAAATGTTCCCGGACGCCGTCGAACGTCTCCTCGAACAGCGTCTGGCTGTCGTGGTTCAGTTTTTCAATGATTTTTTCGATCGATTTTTTGGCGTTGCGTAAATCGCCGAGCTGGTTTGAAAGCGTCGTAAAACGGGTTTCAAGCCCTTCGAGCGTTTCGATCGCTTCCAGGTTGACGTGACCGAGTCTCGCGATTTTCGCTCGCAGACTCTCGATTTCCTTGCGGTACTCCTTTTGTGCCTGTTCCGCCTGTCCTTGCCCGACGTACTCCGGATCGGTATTCCCGTCGGACGCGTCCCCCGAGCGGGAATCGGCCGATACGATCCTGAAGGCGGCGTCCTTTCCCCGGTTTTCCGCTTCGAGCTCCGCGAGATCGATGCCGTAATCCTCGCGCATCCGTTCGTTCAACGTCTTCTGTTCCTGGAAGAGGCGTTCGAGCTCGATTTGGCAGGCATGCAACTGCGTCCGGTTTTGGTTGAGAATCGATTGGTCCCGTTTCAATTCGGCCTGGGCCGATTCACGATTCCGGCCCAGATCCCGGCGGCGCAACAGGGCCGTTTTCGATTCGCGACTCCGTTCTTCCTTGAGGACGTACATCAGCGCGATCGCCGCTTCATCGTGTAAAATCGACACCTCCGCCGCATCCCGTCGTTTTTTCAAGGCGGTAAGGCGTGCACGGTGATCGGCCAAAAGATGTTTGCGCTCTTTTTGGTGTTCCTCGAATTGCCGAATACGGTCTTTGAGAAAATCGAGCCGCTCTTCGCACTTGGCCATCTCGATCCTGGCGTTGGTCACGATCCGGGCATGTTCGCGGCGTTCCTGCTCCAAGCGTTCGAAAGCCGCGGTTTGGTCGGCAAGAATCGTCTCGTTGTTTTTGATCGAGGACTCCAATTCCCCGCCTTTTCGACGAATCGCGTCCAATTCCTCCCGAAACGCCGCGATCTGTTTTTCAAGGGCCCGGCCTTCCTCGACAAGATGCTCCGCTTGTGTCCGGGTTTGGATTTGCCGCTCCTCGGCCAAGGCGATCTTATGCCGTTGCGCCTGCGTTTCCGTGAGCATTCGCTGATGTTCCCGCGTCGCTTCTTCGAGGAGCCGTTCATCCTCGTTCAAGCGGTTCCGCACCACGGCCATATCGACGTCGAGTTGACCGATCGACGTTTCAAGATGGGCAAGCTGCTCCCGGAGCGTTCGCAATTCGCTTCGCCGCGTAATCAATCCGGAAGCCCCGTGGGGCGGCCCGACGACGAGCGTTCCGTCGGCTTCGAGCAGTTCTCCCGAAATCGTGAGGAAATGGGTACGGTCGTCGCTTTCCTTGTACAGCCGTTTCGCGACGGCAAGCGATTCGACGATCCAGGTTCGCCCGAGCAGGCGATGGGCGAGGTGCGCGTAGGCCGGATCGGTGTTCACGAATTGATCGGCGCGGCCGTGAACCCCGTTTCGCCCGAGGAAACCGCCGGGCGTTTTGTTCCACGTTTCGTCGCCCGGGTGCGGGTCGAGCCAGATGAAACCGACACGGCCGGCGAATTGACTCGAATGGTGTTCGATATGCCGGAACAACTCGGGCTCCGGCGAGACGACGATTTGCTGCGCTTTCGGCCCCAGCGCCAATTCGATCAGTGCGGCCGCCTCGACGTCGACGCGAAGGATGTCGGCCACGAGTCCATGGGTAAAACGAAACGGGCTTTCGGGATTGCGTGATAAACGGATTACTTCACGCACCCCCGGACTGAGACCTTCATGCTTGCGAAGCAACTCTTCGATCAGCACAATCCGTTCGGTCAGGCCGCTCTGCTTTTGCTTGCGCTGCGAGAATTCCCGCGTGAGCGTTTCAAGTTCGGCCTGCCGCGATTCTTTTTGCCGCTTGGCCGTTTCAAGCTGTTTTTGCCGTTCGGCGACCTTGATTTGAAGATCGTCGATCAATGCTTTGAGCGAATCGTAATGCCCGGCCAGTTCAGCCGATTTCACGTCGAACTGCGCGACACGTTGTGCGTTTTTTATCCGGGCCGCATCCAGCGTTTCAAGCCGCGACTGCAAGCCGCCGATTTCACCGCCCAGGCGGCTGTTTTGCCGGTTTTCCTGTTCAAGCGACCGGGCTGTCGACTCCCTTTGCGCTTTCATCTTCGCCGCTTCGCGAGCGACTGTTTCCGCGGCTTCGACACTGGAAGCGTACGAGGCTGATGTCGATTCGAACGCCGTCCTGGCACGTTCGGTCTCCTCGACACTCTTGCGCATCATCTCCTCGGAATCGATGTTTTTCGTACTTAATTCGATCAGTTGCCGGCCGTGTCGTGCAATCTCGACCTCCAATTCGCCGATCTGGGCCTGCTGCAATTCGATCGTCGATTCCTCCCCGAGAATCCGTTCGCGAACCGCCGCCGTTTCCCCTTCGAGACGGCGGATTTCCTGGTCAAGCCGCTCGATTTCACCGTTCTGGGTTTTCAGCGTCTCTTCGAAACGTTCGACCGAGACCGCACGCGTTTGTTCGTCGTTCGCAAGGTCGTCGATTTCCGAACGCAAACACGCACACCGTTCCGCGCGGGCGCGCCAATCGATCAACCCGGATTCCGTCCGAAGCGACTTAAGTTGTTCGGTATATTGACGATACTGCTGGGCTTTCCCGGCCTGGGCCTTCGACGTCTTCAGTTGATTCTCGACCTCGGCAACGATGTCAGCCAAACGGAGCATGTTCTGTTCGACACGTTCGAGCCGGCGTGCGACCTCCAGCTTTTTGGCGTTGAACCGGCTCACCCCGGCCGCCTCCTCAAAGATCGTCCTGCGCTGGAGTCCGCTGCTTTGCAACAGCGATTCGACCCGGCCTTGCTCGATGATGCTGTACGCTTGCGTCCCAAGTCCCGTCCCGCTAAGGAGTTCCTTGATGTCTTTCAGTCGCGAAGGCCGGCGGTTAATCAGGTATTCTCCCTCGCCGCTACGGTAGATGCGCCGCGTAATGTGAACCTCGGCGGTCTCGATCTCGAACGACCGTCGGGAATTGTCGAAACTGAGTGTCACCTCGGCGGCGCCCAGGGGCGCCCGGCCTGCGCTGCCGCTGAAAATCACATCGGTCATCTCGCTGCCACGCAACTTTTTGACGCTCTGTTCGCCGAGAACCCATTTGATGGCATCGACAATGTTCGATTTCCCGGAACCGTTCGGCCCGACAAGCGCGGAAACCCCCCCGGCAAACTCCATGCGAGTTCGATCCGCAAAGCTCTTGAAACCGGATAGTTCGATCGCTTTTAACAAGGGTGTTTCCGTTATGAATTACACGGTGATTTTCACGGTGAATTTTCACCGTGCTTTACACGCGTTCGAGAATTTCCATACACAGTTCCACGTACGCCCTCGCACCGCGGCTTCGCGGAGCATGGTCGATAATCGATTTTCCATGACTGGGCGCTTCACTGACCGCCACGTCGCGGGGAATAACCGTTTGAAAAACGATTTCGCCGAAAAAATCACGGACTTCCTTGTCGACTTCATGGGCCAGTTCCAACGAATGATCGTACATCGTCAGGACGATTCCGCCGAACTGGAGCCGCTCCGGTTGCCGCTCCATGACGCTCTTAATCACTTCGATCATTTGCACAAGTCCTTCCATAGCAAAGAATTCGCACTGGATCGGCATCAGCACTTCCGTCGAGGCGGCCAACGCGATGCGGGTCAACTGACCGAGCGAAGGCGGACAATCGATCAGGACGAAATCGTACCCCTGGATTTGCCGTATCATTTGCTCCTCCATCCGCCGGGCTTGTTCCTGATCGGCGTTGGCCAATACCTCGACATCGGCGAATGAGCGGCTTCCGGGAAGCAGTTCCAGGCCGGTAACATGCGTCGGTACGATCGATTGTGGTATCGGCTTACCGGACACAAGCGGGTGCTCCTCGCAGGGATTCGCCCCAAGTCCACTCGTGGCATTACATTGCGGATCGAGATCGATTAAAAGAACATGCGCTCCCGCTTTGGCGAGCCCGTCGGATAAGGTGATTGCCGTGGTTGTCTTTCCAACCCCGCCTTTCTGATTTGCGATGGAAAAAATACGTGGCATGGGGGCATTCTATACCGTAAGCGGCCTGAAACTGTTCCCGCGAA
>DOMV01000336.1:8353-9236 GCA_003509805.1 Planctomycetaceae bacterium | reverse complement strand
CTGCTGAGCCCGCTGACGGTGACCCGGTCCGGATCGACCGGATACTCTTTCATGACCGCGTCAACCATGGCAAAGGAAAAACCGAGCGGCGAATCCTCAAGTGCTTCACCGGTGACGACTTCGCGGACCGTCGCCGACCGACCGCCGATCATGCGACCGATCGACCGCCCGATTTCTTCGGAATTTGCGGGCACGGCTTCGGAAATATAACTGATCGAACGATGCGGTTCCCAAGCCGAATGGTTGGACGGGGCCTGCGGAACGAGCAGGAAGAAATCCTGCTGTTTCGGTCCGGTCAGGTAAGTGATGACATGGTGGAGGTGAATCAGTTGAGCCAGGTTGTCGTTGCCGCATTCCCCCACGCCGTGCAACCAGAGAATGAGCGGATATTTTTTATCCGGCTCCATGTTTTTGGGGGTGTGCAAACGATACTTGATCGTCGCATTCTTGTACTTCGTTCCGCCGGTGTACGTGATCTTCTTGTCGAGAAACAGCGGAATCATTTCCGGAACGACGCGGGAGCCGGTCGCCTCATGGTGTTTGGCCGGTTCGACCGCGATCGCTTCGAGTTCCTCCAGCGTCAAATCCGTCCGTGCCAATCCCTTCCGCGCGGGAGCCTCCGCCGTTTTTCCGTCGTCGGCGTTGCCGGCAACGCTGTCAGCGGCGTTCTTCTCGGGTGAAAGGTCGGCGACCGGCGCCGGAGTGAGCGTCTGGTGAAAGCGGTGATCGACTTGCGCAAAGGCGGCTGCGAGAACGAAAAACACACATGCGAACCAGAGGGGCAGTTTCATCATTGTTCTCCTTGTTTTTTCATATTGTCATCGACAAAAAAACGAACAAGCAAGCGAAAAACGGCTCGATTCATACCGAAGCCGGTTGAGTC
>DOMV01000336.1:0-8318 GCA_003509805.1 Planctomycetaceae bacterium | reverse complement strand
GGCTCCCGAATCGTCGGTTTCGGGAAATTTTCCGGGAACTTTCCGGGAAACTTCAACGGCTTTCAGCGCAATTGATCGCCCAGCAGGCGTTTCAACATTTCATCGAGTGCTTGCCCCCTGGCGTCGAGCAGGACGGTTTTTCCATCACGGTCCCGCAGCAGGACGACAGGCAGCCTTCTCGCCCCCAAATACGTGGAGAGCGGAACCTCGCCGCCCGTCCCCGAGTCGAAAACCGCCGTACCGTTACGCGAGAGTTCTTTCGAAAGAACGGGCCAAGGAACCGGCTTCCCACGCAAGTAAGTATACAATTTTTCCTTATCGGAATCAACATTATAACCGATAATTTCAAAGCCTTTTTCCCGGTACTTCGCGTAGAGCATTTTCAGGTGGGGGAATTCGGCGATACAAGGTCCGCACCAGGTCGCCCAAAAATCGAGCAGGACGACTTTGCCTTTCAGCGTGTTGCCGTCGAAGGGTTCGCCGGATTCAACAACCTTCCCGTCCGCATCGATCAAGACTTGGACACCCCGGATCGGCAACGGTTTTCCCAACAATCGTTCGCGACGGAGCACGCCTCGGAATGTTTCGAGCAGCTCGATCCGATGCGCAATCCGATGCGATTCGTCGGCGTTTTTCGAGGGAATCCTTCTCGCTTGTTCGAGGCAGTCGCGATAAAGCGCGTCGAGCGATTCCGAGACCGTATCCGACTTCAGTTTTTCGTTCAAAACCGAAATCGCTTCCGAACGCTCGATGTTTTCCACGAACGGATACCGCGACAAAAAAGCCCCATAATCCTGGCTGATTTTCACCAGGTCGGATTCGAGCGTTTCCCGTATTTCCGGCGGCGCAATCCCGGGCGCCGCACTTCGTTGCGCAGTTTCCAGGCTTTTTTCGATCCGCTTGAGCGATCGTTGAAGCCAAACCCGTTTGATTTCCAAATAGAGCGATTCAAGCCGTTTATGTTCCCGCACCCGGGCTGCATAACCGTTGATTAGTTCGAGCGTCGCGATTTCCTTTCTTTCGGCGCCCGGTTCCTGCAATGCGACGTCGATCGAATCGGCGTCAAGATCATGGAGAAAGGCCCGGTATCGGAGAAAACAGCTTTCTTCCCAAAGGTCGGCGGCGTTCGGCGGAATTCCCCGGTACAGATTCCAGGTTCCCCTTATTTTTTTCGATTTGTCTTTGGAAAGCGCTTGCCCATGTTCGTCGACAAAGCATTCGGCGTTCTCGGGCAAATCCGGATCATCAGCCAACCGGGAAAGATTCGCGGCAAGGCGTGCACAAAGCAGGGCTCGGCTCCGTTGATCGTCCCGTTTGCTTTTTTGCCGGAGCAATTTGGCTGCCGTATCTTCCCGATCCCCATCCCCGATATCCGGCGGTTCCGACCGGCGTTGCAGGTAGTCCTGGTAATAGAGCAAAAAATCTTCGAGCGATTCCGCCGGGACACGATCGAGTTGCCGGGAATCTTCCGGATTGTTCGGATTGTTCTGGTTTTCCGGATTGTTCGGATTTGCCGCGAGCAATCCCGCCGTCAACATAACCAACACGATGCCGTAGGTCATACGTCGCCCTTTCTTTCAGCCCCGCTATACGATGCCCTTTTATCTTCTTCCGTTTTCCGTTTTCAGTTTCGCTTCCTTGCGTTTCAGCGCTTTGGAGGCGTAACCGACGATTTTCAGGTAACGGTCGCTCGGCTCGCCTTCCATGTCGAGAAGAGGCGTCCCGGGCGGCGGATTGTCCGTGGTCTTGAAAATGCAGGTCGCTTCGTCCATTTCATCGAACATGGCGACGTACATCATCCGGGCATCCGTGGCAAGGTGCGCGCGGATCTGCTCGATAAGAAAATCGCCTTTTCGTCGTGGAATCGCGCCGAGTTTCTCTTCCCGGCCCCGGCCTTTCATCAGGTTATGCCAACTGAAACCGGGAAAAACGACGGGAATAAACTCCTGTCCCCGCTCGCGGCACAACACGATATCTCCGGGAACGACGTCGTTCATATATTTTTCAAGGCGATCCGGTCCCGAATAAAATCCCACGACCCACGGCAGGATCACGTCCGACTTTTCAAAAGCGGCGATTTTCACGGGATCGGCCCCCGCGATACTGGAAACTTCGACCGACGCCCGGGTCGAGAGGTTTTTTTCCGGATTCCGGAGGACGGTATCGTCAAGACTTGCGAGTCCGTTTTCAAGTCGGTAGAGCGCCCATTCCCAGATGCCCGCTTCGTTTTTCGGCGTTTCCGTTATCCAGAGCCGAAATTTCGAAGCCGTCGTTTCGGGAAACGCGACGCGCCGGTCTTTTTCCTCGTTGTCGATTTGCCGCGTTTCTTCGATATCGATCCAGGTTCCCTGTTGTTCGTATTGAAGGACGAAATCCCGCATCGCGTCTTCATTGCCGAAATCTCCGGCGACGACGCGCATGACGTTCACGGCGACCGGTTCGGGAAACGTCAACGTCGCCCAGTGCGGCGGTTCCGCGTCGTGGCTGCGCCAACGATACCGGCCGTCGCGGATTTCGGCGCGATTATCGTTCATAAATGCCGGGAGATGGTCCGCCCGCGGGGTCTGATCCTGGCGCCAAAGCACCGGCACGCCGACGACAAGCGTATTTCCACCGTATTTCGGATCGTTTTTGAGAAAATCGAGCAAACGATTACACGCATCCGGCGTCGCTTTATTCTGAAAACCGACACCCCAGACCCCCAGGACCGGCTTGCCGCCGTGATGCAGGTACATCGCGTCCCGCGTGATTTTCTTTTCGTCGATCATTTGCTTCCAATGGGGAATCATGTATTTTTCGACGTCGTCGTCGCCCATGCCGCTGATATCGTACATCAAGGCCCAGCATCGACCGTATCGCTCGGCTCCTTTCCGGACGTTCGCAATCACCTTTTCGCGAATCTCGATCACCCGGGGGTCCTTCATCGCGGAGGTGAAATGCTGGAGAAAAACACCGTCGATACCGTTCTCCCGCATCCATTGGAAATGCCGGACGACGGTTTTTTCGTTCATCGAGCTGAACAAACAGGCCGGGGAACCGTCCGCATGGCGAAACTCGGTTTCATATTTTTCATCATCATCCAATTCGCTCGTGTCCGGCCAGATATCGAGCCCGAATTTTTCCGGCGAATTGCCCTGGTGCATCCATTGGATCCGGGCTCCGTCACTGCCGTCGGTCGTAAACCACCCCTGGTAGCCGCAAAGCATTTTGCCGTGCATCGTCGACGGATCGACACGGCCGGTTTCCCCGGCAACGCAGGCGGATGAAATGCAAGACAAGATGAAGGGCAATACCGGGAAGAGCAATGTCGGGAAAAGCGATACCGGGGTTTCGGCAGGTAAATATCGGCGATTTTTCATAACCGGCGGGCGCAAATATGCTGCAAGATTCATTTGAACATTCATCCCTTTCGAGGAGTTGTACTGGAAACGCGGTGAAGTTGGTTGTGTGGTGAAGGCTGCTTGTCGCACTCACGCGCCATGGGATATTTGCAAATAGCTTATGGCACGATCTTGTTGCACGTTTCGTTCGAGCGGCAGGCGATTGTGCGCGGGAACCATTTCAGGCCGTTTGCGGTCTATCAAAAAAAACGGTCGGATCCCGGTCGCACACCGCATACTAAGGTTTTTCAGCCTAAGGTTTTTCAGCGACGTTGTCAAGCCGCCCGTTTATCCCGTTTATCGGTCTTCAAGTTGAAAATCGAACGGGAAGCGGTGTTCTGAGGAGGCGTCTCACTACCTGAAAGGCCGGGCGTGCTTGGGCCGTGCGCAGAATGACCGCCAAAAATCCCGGTGTGCCCTCATGACGTTTGTTATACTGCGAACGGCGTGACAATCCGCCCGCAAACAATCGCCTGCCGCTCGAACGATCCGTTTAAGCACGGGTCTGAACAGATGTTATACCGAAGGCTGTTGAAATTTCCCGAAGTCGACTTTCAAGGAGCCCGCCCTCGAAAAACAACACCGCACGGATGGTAAACGGGCGGTTAAAACGGGCTGTGTTTACCAATGACTCGGCCGGCTTCGGTAAAAAAAAGCGATTTCCGGGAGATGTTCCAGAGTGATTTTACTCCCTTCGGCCGAAAAATCGGGAATTGCGGGACATCTTCCCGAATCGTACGGTATAATTGCGGTATCATTGAATTGACGGTACGGAAATATCCGCCCCGTCGCGGACGATTTTGTCATGTTCGTTTTTTCAATCCCGGTTGCCACTCTCCCATGGAACGCCCTCCCGTCTACGTACACCGTGATCTGAGTCAATTGCATTTCAACGAGCGAATTCTTCAGGAGGCGGATGACAAGACCGTCCCGTTGATTGAGCGGCTCGTTTTTCTCGGGATATTTTCGAACAATCTCGACGAGTTTTACCGGAAACGGATCGCGGGCCATGAGTCCGCCGCGCACGATGTGGCGCGCCGCGCATCCCGTCATACATCCCGGCGCGGCAGGGAAAAACGCGAAGAGGCCGACCGCGTGTTTGCCGACATCGAGCTTGAAATGACCCGTTCGTATGCCGAATTCAACCGGATTTACGGGGAAGTCTGGGCCTCGCTGGGGGAAAAAAAGATTTTCCTGGTCGATGAAAAAAAGCTTTCCCCGGAGCAGGGTCGTTTCGTGAGGCGATTTTTTCACGAAAAAGTTCGCCGGAATATCACGCCGATCATGCTGGAGCATTTTCACCGGACCGATTACCTGCACGACCAGGCAGCCTACCTGATCGCGGAATTGCGTTCATCGGGCGATCCGCTCAAGCTCGATTACGCGCTGATCGAAATACCGACGGGCGAATTGTCGCGTTTTTTGATCCTGCCTCAAAACACGAAGGGGGAAACGTTCATCCTGTTCCTCGACGACGTGATTCGCTACTGTCTGCACGACGTTTTTGCCATCTTCGGGTTCGACACCTTCAGCGCCTATTCGATCAAGTTCAACAGGAACGAAGACGTCGAGATCGACAACGACAAAAAAGACTATCTCGTCGACGTGCTGCGCGGAGTGGCGCGGCGGCGTTACGGCAAAATCGTCCGCCTTGTTTACGACGGCCGGATGCCGCTCGAATTGTTGGCCCGGGTCGCGAAGGTTTTCGGAATTCCCGGGAAGGAATTGCTCAAAGAAGGCGGCAAATACCATAACCTGAAGGATTTCGCCTCGTTTCCACGAGACATCCTTCCGAAAGAAATGGTCTACCGGCCGCTCCCCGTCGTCCGCTGCGCCGCGCTTCCGCGCGAACGAAGCATCCTGGATACGGTGCGACAAAACGACGTGATCCTGCACTATCCCTACCAGTCTTTCCAGAACATTATCGACATGCTCCTGCAAGCCTCGGTCGACCGGCGGGTCCGGTCGATCAAGATGANNCATCTATCGGGCGGCCAGGAATTCCCGGGTCATCAACGCCCTGATCAATGCGGCCCGGAATGAGAAAGAGGTGACCGCGTATGTCGAATTGCAGGCCAGCTTCGACGAAGAGGCGAACGTCGGCTGGGCGGAAATCATGAAAGCGGAAGGGATACGCACCGTCTACTACGCCCCGGGCGGCCTGAAAGTCCATAGCAAACTGCTTATCATCCGGCGCGAGGAAAAAGGGCGCATGGTCGATTACACGGCGATCGGGACCGGCAATCCGAACGAGGCGACGAGCCGGATTTACGGGGACCACCACCTGCTCACGGCGGACAAGCGGCTCACCTCCGACGTCAACAAGGTGTTTGAGTTGCTCGAATCGAAAAAACTGAAGAAACCGAAATTCGAGGCGCTCGTCGTTTCGCCCTTTGCGACCCGGAAAACGTTTCTCGCGCTCTTTGATCGTGAAATCCACCACGCCATGCTCGGCCGGGAAGCCTGGGCGATCGTCAAACTGAACAATCTCGTCGACCGCGCGATCGTCGATAAAATGTACGAAGCCTCCCGGGCCGGCGTCCGGATTCAATGCGTCATTCGCGGAATGTGCGTCCTGGTGCCCGGGCTGGAGGAACTCAGCGAAAACATCACGGCGGTACGAATTGTCGACCGTTACCTGGAACATGCCCGCGTCCTGGTGTTTGCGAACGACGGAAAGCCCGAGTATTTCATGGGGTCCGCCGACTGGATGAGCCGGAATTTCGACAACCGGGTCGAGGTCACGACACCCGTTTTCGACCCGGATATCCGGGAGGAACTGATGAGAATCCTGCAAATCCAGCTTGCCGACAACGTCAAGGCGAGCCCCGTCAACGGTTCCCGGACAAGTGTCGTCTCGAAGAAAAAACTTCGTTCGCAATACGCGATCCACGAGATGCTCCGCGAAGCGAACGAAGAGTGAACCGAACGCCTTTTGGAATCGCCGTACACACGCCGTAACCGATTCGGAGCAAATAAGTTGAGTGCCTCCGACCGGGGGTCGCCGCGACGGTTTCGGCAACCGATCGTTCCCAAGATCGTTCCCACAAGCATCCCGAAATCGGCTTTTTGCACAAAACAATAATTTTCCTCAAATTTCGCTGCGTTTTTCAGACGCCGATTGCAATATAAGTCCTTATTTTCAAAGGCTTGAACGCTTTTCTCTTTTTATTACTGCACGATAAACCCGGTTTTCTCCCCAGATTGCGCACCGGGTTCTTGACGGGTAATTCCACCTCCACCATAATGGCCCGACACAAACAGCGTTCGAAGAATATTTTCGTGCGCATTTCTATGCGGTGAAGTGAGTATTCATGTACATGGCATGCCCTCTTTTCACCCCGCCTATTTCAAGTCGTTTCGTGTCGGAATCCATGGGTGAGAGGGGAAAGCGATGAAATACGTAACGTGCCTGCTGCCGCTTCTGTTCGTCTTGTACTGCGCCGGTGGTGTTTTTGCACAAAATCTCCCCAAGTCTCCGTCGGCGTCGCCGTTTCGGCAAGCCGCGACCAGGGTTCTCCGCGAAATGCCGGTCAAACTCCATGAAGGCTGCGCGAGCGATGCCGATGTCCAGGCGTGCGTCAAATTGATCGAACTCGCCCCGAATGACAATGCCCGGCGTCCGTTTATCGTCTTTATCGCACAGTATCAGCGGATCATGCAGGCGAAACCGGAACGGGCCGTCTCGATCATCGCACCGCATTTGCTCGGCAAGGAAAAAGCGCAGACCTGGGCGAAAGCGAACGACGATGCGTTCAAAGCGGCGAGGACCCGGTGGCTCAAGGACGAGGCTGCCGCGAAAAAAGCGAAAACGGACCCGCCGAAATTGCCGTCTGTTTATCAAATCGATTTGCCGCCGCTCTCGGAGTGGAAGATCGACGGCTCAACCGCCTTGTTCGCCGTCGAAGCGGCGTATTGTCTCGCGGCGATGGATCAGCCTCAGCGGGCCATTGAAATCATCGACGCCGTCGGTCAAAAGTACGAAAACGAAACGCGGGTGTTGGCGGCCGAGTGCGGTGCCGACCTGTTCGTCCGAACGAAGATGTACGAAAAGTCCGTCGAGTTCTACGGCTTCGCGATCAACGTGCTCGAAACGCTGAAAAAGCAGGAATACGACAGCGGCAAGGGGGAACGCCGGTTCTTTACGGAGGAGCAACAGATCATAAAAAGCCGCCTTGTGGAAAAGAAGGCGATTGCCCAAAAGCTTTACGACGAGGATCGTTTCGGCCCGGACTGGGTCGCGTATCGGGATGCGCAACGATTACACTTCGACGGGAAGTATTTGGAGGCGTATTTCGCGTACATGGAAGTCGTGGAAAAATATCGCGACAGTGTGTATGGAGAGGCGGCGACATGTTATTTGATTGAAATTCTGTGCAAAATGGCGGACAAGGAGAATATCAAGGACGCTGCCGAGACTTTCAAAAAAAAGAAACGGGAATTCGAAACGGCGAAACGGATCGTGAAGATCGGTGAGCGGTTCGGGGACCCGGAGGAGTTGATGACGCCGCGTCGCGAAAACGTTGCGCAATTAGAGAAAGCGGTTTCGCTGTGGAAATCGACCCCGCTCGGCGAGAATGCGATTCATGCAGCCGAGAAATACACGGAACAATTCATTGAACGCGACAAATACGGCCTGTACCGTGGCGAGGCGATGCTGGATGTGGGGCTCTGCCGGCTGGAGGTTTATCTTGATCCGGAAAAGGGGGAGCCGTGGCTGAAGCGTGCGAACGAATGGTTCGACGAGGTTAAGAAAACGGACACCGCGCTGGGTAAACTGGAAGTTCCGGATAAATCGAAACGAATATCACAAGCACCGAAAGAGGAGCGTTTCACGGATGCGTGGACGAACGTGCTGAATTCCAAACCGAAGCCCGGCGACCTCTTCAACCGCCGTGAATGCAAGTGGTATCTGTCCTCGAAACACAAGGAAGCCGT
>DOMV01000307.1 GCA_003509805.1 Planctomycetaceae bacterium | reverse complement strand
GGAACAGGTTCGCGAATCGCTCAAGGGAGAACTTCACCGGGGCAAAGCGGTCATGATCCCGAACGAACGCGGGGAAATCATCGGCGAAGTATTCCCGGAGAAAGGGGTTTTTTTCCTTTTTCCGCCTGTCGATTCCGCCCGACCCGGACTTTGGGTCAACCAAATCGCGATCGAGCCGGTAACGGCCGAGCCGTTCGTCCTGCGTGCCGAGGCCCTGACGACGGAACAGCCGACCGAGGCGCTGCGGGATTTGCTCGACGCGGTCCGGATCGACCCGAAAGACGCCAAAGCCCACGGTTTATTGGCCCAAGTTCAACTGACGCAAGGAAATATCGATGCCGCGCTGGTGAATTGCGAACAGGCGATCCGGCTCGACGAACAACGCCCGGCCTACCATATCACGCTGGCCCGGATATTCATCCAGATGAACCGGCCCGAGGAAGCGAAGCAGTATCTTGAGGAAACGATCCTGATCAGCGACCGTTATCCGCATGAGAAAGCCCAGGCGCTGGCCATCATCGGCGATCTCTACCGGACGGGCGTGCAGCCCGACTACGAGGCGGCGATCAATTACCACAGCGATGCGATCCGGCTCGCTTCGACGCTCCAGAATCACGCCAATTCGACGATCCGCCTGGCGGCCAAGGAGACCCTGTTTCTCGCGCACCTGGGGGCCGCCCAGGACATCGCCTGGGGGCAGTGGAACGACAAGGAGGAATCGATCAACAAATGGTTGGCCCGGGCCAAGGATATCGCGCTCGACCCGGAAGTGATGAAAACGAAGCGGATTTCCGCCGACTTTCTGCTCCGACTGGCGATCACAGCGCTTGCGACGCAGATCGGTTTTCCGCCCGAAAGCGATATCGACCCGTATGTGCGCAAGGTGATCCAGACGGGCGATGAATTGATCGACGGAACGAACGACCCGATCCTGAAGCAGAAATACCAATGGGACACGGGGCTCGCACTTTACGACGCCGTCCAGATTTATCAGATACGCCGCGATTATACTCCAGCCCTTCGCTACGGGGAATTGACGGTCAAATACATGGAAGGAGGAATCGCCGAGCGGCGAAGCGACACCGATCTTTACCTGCTCGGTCGACTTTACTTTCGTCTCGGGGCGATTCACGCGATCGGCAAGAAAAACCACAGTGCGGCGATCGAATGGTTCGACCGGGCGAAACCGGTTTTCGAACGCCTGCTCCCGAAGATCAACCCCGAAGAACTCGGCCGACTCGGCGAAACGCTGGTGAGCATGGGGGTTTCCTATTGGGAGATGAACCAGCAGGACGAAGCGATCCGCCTTTCCGAACGCGGTTTGCGGCAGATCGAAAAAGGCGTCAAATACGGTTCCGTCGACTCATCCGCGCTGACGATTCCGTATTCGAACCTGGCGACGATGTACGAGAAACTTAACCGTTCCGTCGACGCCCGGAAATACCGCTCGCTCGCCGAAGAACTCAAAGCGTCCGGCCACGAAACACAGCGGCGATAACACAACAGCGCTATACCGTAAACGGCATGATAATCCTCCCGCGCACAATCCCGCGTATAGCCGCCTGCCGCTCGAACGATCCACTTATGTCATTATACAAACCGAAGTTAGCGTCGAGTGCGTGCGGCAGGCTCGGCCGAATGTCCGTTTTCATCGCGTTNNCGGCGAGCCACGCCCCGGCGTCGTTTAGTCGGCCAGGATACGGTTGTCTTGATCGACCTTGAGGATGCGCGGTCGATACACGGCCAGTTCCTTCTCGTCGCAGGAACAATAGGAAATGATTACCAGGATATCGCCCGGCAACCCGGCCCGCGCCGCCGGGCCGTTGAGCATGATCGTTCCGCTGTCGGCCCGACCTTCGATCGCGTAGGTAATGATCCGGCCTCCGGTATTCAGGTTGAGGACGTGAACCTGTTCTCCGGGAAGAATGTCCGCCGCCGCGAGGAGAGTCGAATCGATGGCTATGCTCCCCTCATAATTCAAATCGGCGGCCGTCAAGGTCGCCCGATGGATTTTCGATTTGAGCATGAACCGTTGCACGGGAATACTCCTAACTGTTCTTCGGATAAACAAAAACAAACGAGCGCGCGGTACGATGGCACTCGCTCACGCATCGTGCTCTGACAAAAGCGTCCGGCAGTCGCACCGGGATCGTCAAACTACCGCTTTCCACCAAGGACTCGAAAACACGCACACCATTATAGGGGAATTCTTCAAAAAAGCAAACCCCTCCCAAGGCGTGCGGCGCGTTGACGCCGCATCGGACCTGCATCCGCCGAAGAAAGCTCTTATTTTTGGAGAAGAATGTTTTTGTCTCTCGCGGCGATCATCGTTTTAATCATCGCATCCATCGACGCCGCTTCGGCTTCGAAAGCGGGCGGGTAACCCGAATCGTTCAACGTCCGACTGGTGATCGGGCTGATGCTGACCAACGCCGTATTACGGAGCGCGGAACCGAACATGCGCACAAGCGATGCGGCGATCGCGCTGCTGGAAACCGTCGTGAAATCGATCCGGCCTTTTGTAAGATGCTCCCACACCGCGGGATCGGCCCTTTCGACATCGACGCTTCGATAAACGGGCAATTCCAGGACCTCTCCGGCGCCGGCGTCCAGCAAGGGTTGGCGATACAGATCGCGTCCCCGATTGGCCCGGAGAATAAGAAAGCGTTTTCCGGCGACGGAACGGCGAAGAATCACGTCGAGGATTTCCTCTGAATCGCCTTTTTCGGAATAGACGTCGGCCTTTCGGGAAATCGTCTCGACCAAGGCGTTTTCCGTTCCTTTGCCGACGACGGCAATGCGAATCCGATGCAAAAAAGAATGATCGTTTCGATGTTCAGGTCGGAATAGCCCGGGCCGGAGCGGATGCAATTGGTCGAAAGGCCGGTCGAAAAGCCGGTCGCAAAGCCGGTCGAAAAGCCGGTCGAAAAAAAAGGCAACCCCGTTTTGGCCGGCAAAAATGAGCCAATCGAACGCCGTATCCTTCGATTGCGTCAACCGTTCGATCGCCGAATCGACCGGCCCCCAATCCTCGGGCGGCCGAATCTCGATCATCGGCTGCAAAAGAACACGGAATCCGGCCTCTCGCAGCCTTGCGTCGCTTTTTTCCGCCTGCCGGGCCGGCCGGGTCAAAAGCACAAGCGGCATCTCGGAGACGGCGTCGTTGTCGACCGGGACGGGACTGTCGTTCATTGTTATGCTGTAAACGGCATGATATACCGGAAACCGGTTGAATTTTCCGTTTCCCTTGGTCAACCCCCATGAGTCAATCAGTCAATCAGTCAATCCATATCCCTTATGCGCACGCTTTCCCGGTGTCCCGTCAATCCCTCCTTGGTCGCGAGGACGTCGATATCGTCGGCCATGTGCCGCAATCCTTCCCGGCTGAAGGAAATCATGCTGTTCGCACGGAGAAAATCGTTGCAGGTGAGACCGGAGGCGAACCGGGCCGTTCCACCGGTCGGCAGCACGTGCGAGGGTCCTGCCGCATAGTCCCCCAAGGCAACCGGCGTGAAATTGCCGAGAAAAATGGCCCCGGCACAGGAAATTTTGTCGGCCAATACTTCCGCGTTTTCCGTGGCGATGTGCAAATGCTCCGGCGCGATTTCGTTGGTCAATCGGCAGGCTTCATCGGCGTCCTGAGTCAAAATGACAGCCCCGAAATCCTCCAGACTCTGTGCCGCCAACTTGCCTCGCTCGATTTTTTTGACCTGCTCGTCGAGCGCGGCCAGTGTCGCCTCGATGGCCGACTCGTCCCAGCCGATCAAAATGCTGGCTCCCGGCGAATGCTCGGCCTGGGCCAAAATGTCAAAGGCCGTGAAAACCGGGTTCGTCGATTTGTCGATGATGACGACCAC
>DOMV01000461.1:1961-3120 GCA_003509805.1 Planctomycetaceae bacterium | reverse complement strand
CAGTGCGTCAGGACGATGGTGTAGCCCTTGTGGTGTAGGCCGAGGAATTGCACCTCGACCCCAACCCCAAACCGGACGTGCAACTTTCGAAGCATCCGGCTTTCCAAATTTTTCTTGATGATGAAAAGTTTCATTTCTTCCTCGCTTTCTTTGAAGCGTGCTTCTTCTTATGACATTCCAGACATAGAATCTGAAGGTTGTCTTCAGTGCTCGCAGCTTCAAAACTGGGAAATGTCGATACGGGTTTGATATGTTCCAGATGCGATGTTTTGGCCGTTACTTCCTTTCCGCATGATCGACATCGATATTGATCTCTCACAAGCTGGTCCAGTTTCAGGTCCCAATTTCCGTGGCGTTTACTTTCGCCTCGGTTTTCGGCATCGACTTCCAGTTCACGATCACTTTCATTTGGATTCAAACCTCCCGGTTCGTATGGCTTGGGATTCCGGTAGTCCAGCTTCATCGTTTTATGGCTCAGCCGAGCCAATATCTCTTCATTCTTGTAATGAAAAGTACCGTTGGCGTGGTATTCCCGATAACATTTCGCCGTATGGATATCCATCTTGCTGCATATCATTTTCAGCATGACCAGATGGACGAAGTTGTCCAAGTCGCTGGCCGTTTTTGAGTAGTTATGAGCAATGCGAAAATATTCTCCCCAACCTCGCACGACCTGCGACGCACGGTAAATCCGGGCCGCAATGGAAGTATGCTGCACGATATTTCTGACGGCATCATGGATTCCTTGTTTGAAGTTTTGAATTCCTTTCAGACCGACCTTGATTTTCGGAACGATCCTCCCGGCCTTTCCGATGCCACATTCGAGTTGGAATCCCAGAAAAGAGAAACCGTCTCGGACATGGGTGACGTGCGTTTTCTCTACCGATAGTTCCAGCGAGCATTCCTTACGAAGAAACATTGCAATTTCTTCGCGGAGCTTTTCGGCGTACCGTTTTGAGCCTCGGGTGATGAACACACACCAATCGTCGGCGTACCGGACGAAACGGACATTGGGTTGTCCGTACTTCCAGTTGCGCTGTTCATTCTTGTCTCCATGCACACCTTTCTCTTGCAAGAACCAGTCCAGCTTGTTGAGAACGGCGTTGGCAAGGAGCGGAGAAATGACGCCGCCTTGGGGAACACCTTTGACGGTCGGATG
>DOMV01000461.1:0-1846 GCA_003509805.1 Planctomycetaceae bacterium | reverse complement strand
CTCCGCATGAGTTGTTGACATCGAAAAACGGCATGATGACGTGCCGGATTTGGGAAACGCTCGGGAGAGGTTTCATGGGAGGCTCCATAGTAATAGGGGTGAATTTCGATGTTGGCAGGCGATTCATTTCGTTCTTGCCCTTACCCCTGTGCCGCTACCTTTGGGGTAGCAACTTCTTTTTTTGGAGAAATTTCCCAAAAATCACCCTTCCCCAAGCCCCGGAACCGCCGATTTGCCTCCAAGAAACGAAAAAAACCCGTCGGCATGCTCGTTTGCACACCGACGGGCTGGAAAAAGAATCGCGACTATTCAAATGACCATTCGACCTTTCCGGACGGTCGGTAAGCCATGTGCTCTCCCATCGAAATCGAGGACTTGAGGTGTTCGCCCAACTCCCGGTGGTTGTCGGCAATCATGCTGATCGCCTTGGTGACGTTTTTCGAGATACGTTTTCGGAGTTTGTCCTTTTCATCACCGATCTTTCGGGGCCGCCCCTTTCCGTCCACGGTTTTGAGCAATTGTGCCGAAATCGCTTCCGTCTCGGCGTCGATCCGCTCCAACCAGGCGATGTCGTTTTCCGACTCGGCCTCGGCACGGTCGCGCTTCAGTTGAAGAAGTCGGTTTCGGTAATCGGTCTTCCCGGCGGCATCCAACACTTCCTCACCGGGAGACAGGAACGCGTTCCAATCCCCTTCCGCGCCCTCTTCCGTGCGGGCGATTTTTCCCTTGCCGTTCCCGAAAACCTCCTTCCAAAGCTGCTCGACATGCACTTCCCGGTGCGGCGTCATCATCAATCGTCTCATGAAGGCCGGTCCCTGCAATTCACCGTTGAGCAACATTTCCCTTCCCGAAAAACGGAAAATCCACTCACCCCGCTTGGCGAACAGATTGCCTTCCGGCCGTTTCCGCAACGTGGACGGCAAATCCATCTCGACCATTTTGCACAAGGCGGTCAAGTATTCGTTCCACTCCGACGTCGACACGATTTTGCCGTCCCCAAGGCAAATCGCTTCGTCCAACGGAACGAGAAGGATGTTGTTCTTTTGGGCGGCATGAAGGATGGAATCGTTCCATTGATTACGCGGCGGCATAAGGAGAATCTCGGCGAAATCAGTTTTTTCAACGATCCGTTCGAGAACCTTGTCCCGCAAATTGAACATCCCCGGTAAGAGCAGATGGACCGGAAAGCGGGCCGCTTTTTCCGGTTCCCATGTTCCGACCGGGATCGTTCGCGTCCGTTCCGGCTGCGGTGCGACGCAGGGATGAAATCCGAGAGCGTCGCAAAGGGCATGTCGGAACAAGACGTGGTCGAATTCGTAAAGTACGATGTCCGACCGCGTCAAATGAAGACGGTTGCCGTCGTCCTCATCGTCGATGCCGACGATGGTTCCATCGCGGTGGATGACGATACGGTACGATTCATACTCGTTTCTTCCGGGATACAACCGGGCGAGCCGATCCATCGGCCTGAAATACGACCGGAGCGGTTCGAATTCTTCCTGGAGAGCCGTTCGCCAGCCTTGGGTCACGTCGTACAGTAAATGCCGGTTACAGATCGTCTTGCATAAACGGGTCAATGTCATGATCGTCGAGGGGGTGGAATGAGGATGGAGTGGAGTGTAAAATCGGTATCATGCGGCAAGTAAACCCTTGGATTTCAGCCATAGATCGATGAGAACTCCGTCCGCTTCGCGGTCGTAAATCGTCACGTTCGGAGTGCAAATCGTAACGCAGCGCGACTTCGCGTCGCCGTCGAACGTCAGACGAAATGTCGCGCGAACAATATCCACGTTCTCGGTCAGGCGATCGGCCAGGATGTCGGTCAGGGCCAGCGCACGTATTTTCC
>DOMV01000237.1:2066-4989 GCA_003509805.1 Planctomycetaceae bacterium | reverse complement strand
CACGACGCCATCGAGGTCGTTCCATGGCCACCGGGACCGCATCCTTGGTCGCCTGATTGAACGTGAATATTTGCGCATTATCGTGGGAATCGTACCCGATGCGGACAACGCTTCCCTCATCCAGCGTTTTTCCGACGCCGTTCCAGCCTCTCGGGCTCCGGATGAGAAGTTCTCCGCCGCAACCCGGATCGGAGTTGAGTTCCGTGAAAAACCGCCAGTCGTAAACCGGCGTTTCGGCGATATTGTCCGGCGTCGTGAGCAGCTTGTTGCCGACAATGACGCTTGCGGCCACCTGGGAAGCGAGAAATTGCGTCGAAACCACTTTGTTCGCGGCCATGACGGAACCGGCTTCGATCACCACCGAATCCTTATCCGTTTCGGGATGACGGAGCACCATTTTTTCGGTGACCGTGAGGTTTTCGACCTCCAATTCATCGAATTTCGATCCCGTGTCACCGCTGTGGAAAACCACGGCCAGGGCGGCAAGAGCCCCGATGATCGCGGAGAAACAGGATTGTATGATTCTTTCCAACATGCCAGGACTGCGCACTATCGTCTTCCGGTCCACTGTTTTCCGCCCGTTCGAAAGTACGAATCGGGACGGAAACCCCACAAGGTCGCGCAAGTATAGTAAGACTTGAAAAAAGAATCCAGAGCAATATTTTTCGAGTGCGGCTTTTCACGCGCCGGATTCTTCGTGAGTCGGGAATTGCAGTCCCGGACGGGCTGTGTCTCATTCGTCCGCGAAGGGGTCGTCTTCGTCCCTTTCGTCCGTGACATCGGTTTTCGATTCCGTCGAACCCGGTTCCGCAAAAGGATCGTCGTCGTCCAGATTGGCCGGANNGAATATGTGCGGAACCCCCTCCGCGTTTTCGAACTGGATTTCGAGGAAAACCTCCGCGTGGTGCGCTATTGCGTCGAATACGGCAAGCGCGCGTCGTCGTCCAGATTGGCCGGACCGGTGGAGGCACCGGAAATGAAGCGACCGAACACCTCCCCGAAGCCGCTTTGTCCGCCCAGCGATCCCGACCGGTTCCGCGCATCGACATCCCCGGCTTCCTTTTCCCCAAATTCCGCAAAAGGATCGTCGTCCTCTTCGGCATCGTCGTCGAAGGGCGAGGAAGACCAATCATCCCGATTTCCCTCCGGGAACCCGTCCGAAACCGCCGTGTCAGAAGGCCGGGAACGGTCTCGAACATTCGAACCGGGTCTCGTGGGAAGCTCGCGATTGAAAAGTTCATAGGATTTTTGCCGGTCGATTCGTTTACCGGTTCGTTTCGGCATGGGAAGCAGTCGCTGCCCTTTCTTTTCCTCTTGGACGAATACTCGGGCTCCCGATTCACCGTCCGGGGCTTCCCGGAAATCGACTTCACCGGCAAGCATCTCGTCGTCCGGCATCGGATCAATTTTGCAGGCGTAAAACACGGCCTTTGACAGCGGCTGCGCGAGAATCTGCGTCTCCAGATTTCCCGCAAAGGTGCAAAACCCGGCGGCGAGAAGACTCGCCCCGCCGATACTCAGTCCGCTCCGGCCGTTGTTGCTGCTCGCAACATTGTCGAGAACGATTTCCCGCGCACTGTTGAATGCCGCAATCCCGTCGATCTGGAAACCCTGGACGGTCACGTCGTGGATGCGCACATGTTCGACATGCGTGAGTGTGATCCCTGAAAAGAGCGAGGTATAGACAAGATCGTAGTCCGCTTTCGAGCGGGGCGTCTTCCCGTTCCCGGCCATCAGGTAGACTTTGCCCCCGAGGAAGGTCCACTGGTTTTCTTCCAACGGCGGGACGGTCTTCGACGCCCGGTCCGCCGGGACGTAGGTGAGCGGCCGATTCCGGTCGATAATGCTGAAATACACGAAATCGGAGGTGTTGACGGGCGGCATGAAGCGAAAAAGATTGCCGCCGGCCGGTTCCCAGACGTCCGGTTCAAGCGGTTCCGTTCCATCGAGAATGGCACCGTTGCCTTCGATGACGAACGGAAAACCTTTTTGACCGCTGTGCTTGAACCGGGCAAGCGTGATCGACTCATGAAACGGGATGCCCGTCGGCATCAGGATAATCCGGTCGCCGTTTCGGGCCAATTCCAGTGCCCGGCGAATCGTGCGGACCGGTCCCGAGGTTTCGGCAACCGCCCGGTCGCCGACCCCGTTGCGTTGATCGTCGCCGGTTTTATTGTTGACGAAAATGTCCCGTCCCGACGACAGCCCCGGCAACATGAGAAAGATCGCGAGCATGAACATGGGTATCAGGCTCGAACGGATAGGAAAACGCGACATGTTCATTTTGAATTGCATCGAAAATTGTTACGGAACATTCGATTGGAGCATTCGCTTACGGGCTGCTGTCTGTACCGGTCTGTACCGGTTTGTACCACGGACGCCTCGCATCCATTACTATCGCCTCGCAACCCGTTGTCGCTGCACTCTATACCGTAAACGGCATGACATTCCTCCCTCGCACAATCGCCCACCGCCCGGACAATCTGTTCATGTCATTTCATTATACAAACAGGAGTTCGTGAGAGTGAGTGCAACAAGCGATTGTCCGCGGGAACGGTTTCAGGCCGTTTACGGTATTGTTCACGGAGCGTGCGGCAGCGAGTCAGTCCGGCGCATCCAAATAAGGGTCCTGCCCCATCTGACGCTGCGTTTTCTTTCGTTCCTTTTCGTAATACAGCATGATTTTCCGGTTGCGAAAACTTTTAACTTCGACTTTCCGCTGGGCTCGCTCGAAAAGGCGTCGGCAGGAAGGAAACAAGCCGCCGCCCGCTCCGGCTGCGCGGTAACGTTTCGCCCGTTTCGGGCCGAACGCTTTTTCCAACAATTCATCGTCCAAGGCCAAATATTGCCGGAAAGTTCCCGGGTCTCCCTGGCGTCCGCAGCGACCGATCAATTGCCGATCGATCCGGGCCGATTCGTGCAT
>DOMV01000237.1:0-2045 GCA_003509805.1 Planctomycetaceae bacterium | reverse complement strand
CGACCGGCCATGTTGGTCGAAACCGTCACCCGGCCGGCCTCGCCCGCTTTGGCGACGATCTCCGCTTCTTCGGCAATCCGGTTCGCATTGAGCACACGGTGTTCGATCCCCTTTTCGGCGAGCAGGTCGGAAAGAATCGTCGATTTGTCGATCGTCCGGGTACCGATCAGGATCGGTCGGCCGGTGGCGTGGATTTCGGCCACCTCGGCGGCGATGGCTTCCCATTTTTGCGATTCCGTTCCAAAAACACGGGTTGCAAGACGAATGCGCTTCGGCGGCCGGTTTGTCGGAACGGCGATCACGTTGCAGCGGTAGATTTTGCGCAACTCACCACGCGATGCTGCCGCCGTTCCGGTCATTCCGGCAAGATGCTCGAAACGAAGGAAAAAATCCTGGACCGTGATCCGCGCCGCCTGTCCGGTGGCGATTGTGATATCGACGCCTTCTTTCGCTTCGACCGCCTGGTGAATGCCGTCCCGCCANNCGGCCCGTAAACTCGTCCACGATCACGATTTCACCGTCGCGCACGACGTACTGTCGATCCAGATGAAATTCGCGGGCAACTTTGATCGCCCGTTGCATGTGTTCATAGATATGGTAGAGACCGACTTCATCGAGGGCCGCGGGTTTCGGGGAATTGCGTGCCTTGAGTCGGCCCGGCCGGGTCAATTCGACGGTTTTTTTTTCATGATCGTACTCGTAATCCGTCTTTTCCTCGAACGTTCCGGCTGTTTCCGCCGCCCATTTGTACGCCTCGACCTGCATTTTTTCGTCATCGGTGGGCATGGCGCTTATCACAAGCGGCGTACTTGCTTCGTCGATTAAAATCGAGTCCGCTTCATCAACCAAGGCGAAATACGGTTCCCGCTGCACCGGCTGTTCGTCGCCGGCTTTTTGGCCACTTTGTTCCGTCCATTCCAGCATACCGCCCAAAAGATCGTGTTGACCTTCCCGGATTTTCCGCAACAGGAGTCGATCGCGCAGGAAATCGAAGCCGAATTCCTTGGCGGTTCCGTAGGTGATGTCGCATCGGTACGCTTCGCGCCGTTCGTCGGTGGACATTTTTTCCTGGATGATTCCGACTTTCATGCCGAGGGCTCGATAAACCGGGCCCATCAATTCCGCGTCGCGTCGGGCGAGATAATCGTTGACCGTCGCCAGTAATGCGCCCTTTCCGAGCAGCGCATGCAGGTAAAGCGGAAGCGTCGCCGTAAGCGTTTTTCCTTCACCGGTCTGCATTTCAACGATGGAACGGTGAAAAATCGCGATTCCCCCGAGGATCTGGACATCGAAATGCCGCATTTCCAGCGTCCGCCGCCCCGCTTCCCGGACGATGGCAAAGGCTGTCGGCAACAGATGTTGGAGCGTCTCACCACTCCTGGCGCGATAACGAAGCGAGAGGCTTTCCTTTCGCAAATCGTAATCGGAAAGCGTTTGGACCCGCGGCTCCAGCGCGCCGACCCGGTCCCGTACCGACGCCCATCGCGCCAGACGACCGCGATCGGTAAAGGGAAGCGACAGCAACGTGGACAACGAGCGAATGGCCAAATCCTATTTAACGTCGATGGTTTGATGCGAGGAACTGGAAGAACCGGCCGAGATCATGTTGGTTTCCATACTTTGCCGGACCGTTGTCGGCCGAAAAACGGCGGGAAGCAGGCGGGGTGGTTCGGTTTCCTGACCGAGCGTGATCGAGGCGGGCAAATTGCCGACGGAACCGTAGGGAGACGGCGATGTGCCGGAATTGCCGACGGTTGCCGGTTGATTGATTCCAGCCGGTATGTTTCTTGTCGTCGAAGAAGTAATGGGGGCGAAATCGGGTATTTGGGGGTTTGCGCCGGGCGTACTCGAAGAGGAATCGGTGCCGGGATAGGGGGCAGGGACAGAGGGTGGCGCATATCCCGGCTCCGGGGACAAATGGGAACGTGTCGCCGGAGGCGGGACAATGGCCTGATCGGCAAAGGGGCTGACGCTTTGTTCTTTTGTATAGGGAGATTTGCAGCCGAAAAACGATCCGGTCAAAATCAGGGCAAATAAAATTGTCA
>DOMV01000389.1 GCA_003509805.1 Planctomycetaceae bacterium | reverse complement strand
CGCCACGCCCCGGTCGACGGAGCGGTCGACGGAGCGGTCGACGGGCCGTTTGAACGCCCCCTTGAAAGAATTTTTGAAATCGATATCATGATAGTGGCAGATTTGGTCCCGAAACGTTACCACGTTTGTCGACTTTAAGTCGATTCTTTTCCGTGTTCCGCCCATGACCGGCAGTTCCGTCAAATCCTTTCCGATCCCGAGCGTCCAACGTCTCCCGGTCTACCTGCGCTTCCTGAAAGAGCAGCGGCAACGCGGCGAGATCGTCGTCTCGTGTACGCGGATCGCCGAAGAGTTCGGTCAATTAAGCGTTCAAGTCCGTAAAGATTTGGCCATCACCGGTATTTCAGGGCGGCCGAAGGTCGGTTATCGTGTCATCGAACTGATTGACGCCATCGAGGAATTCCTCGGTTGGAATGTGAAAACCGACGCTTACCTGGTCGGTGCGGGCAGTCTCGGCAGTGCGATTCTGGGATATGACGGTTTCGTCGAACACGGGCTCAATATCGTCGCCGCTTTCGATTCTTCCCCGCACAAGGTCGGGCAGATCATCCATCACTGTCCCGTCCACGCGGTGAAATCCATGCTCGAAATGGGGAAGGCCCGGCAGGCTCCGGTTGAAATCGGGATCGTCACCGTTCCGGCGGGAGTCGCCCAAGAGATCGCCAATCAATTGGTCGATCTCGGTGTCCGGGCCATCTGGAATTACACGCCCACGAGGCTCGATTTACCCGATGAGATCGTATGCGAAGATGTCAAGCTTTCCGCCAGCTTCGCCGTTCTCTCCAGTCGTCTTAAGAAACGCTCCGTTTTCCCGGATGAAGAAGTGTGAAGAGAGTTGAAAATCAAGAGTTATGCGGAAAACCCGACCGGTTTCGGTATAAAAGTTTGGAATTTCGTAAATGAGATTCACGATACCCGCGTAACTCTTCCTTATTTGCTTGTTTCACGATCTCTTTTCTTCAACTCTTCACTTTACAACTCTTAAACTTCTCTCCATGTCCCATACCTGCGTCACCTGTGGAAAATGTCCGATTCCTCACGATTCGGCCCAACGGGCACAGACCGCCCAACCGTCGATGAGCGGGGCGGATATCGTCGTTCAATCGCTTGTCAATGCCGGAGTTACCGTGATGTTCGCCTACCCCGGCGGCCAAAGCATCCCGTTGCACCAGGCGTTGACCCGCTACCGGGACCGACTCCGGGTCGTTTTGCCGCGCCACGAGCAAGGCGGAGGGTTCGCGGCTCAGGGGTACGCGCGGTCGAGCGGTAAACTCGGCGTCTGCATGGCGACCAGCGGTCCCGGGGCGACCAACCTGCTTACGACGATCGCCGACGCCAAGCTCGACAGTGTCCCGACGCTCTTTATCACCGGGCAGGTCGGGACCGCTTCCATCGGCAGCGATGCGTTTCAGGAAACGCCGATGGTCGAACTGTGCCGCGGCATCACGAAACACCATTATCTCGTTACGGATATCGACGACTTGGCCCGGATCATGAAGGAGGCGATTTATATCGCGACGACGGGCCGCCCGGGCCCGGTATTGGTCGACGTGCCGAAGAATATCCAGGTTGCGCAGTGTGTCCCCTGTTTCAACGAGGAAATGCGGCTCCCCGGGTACGATGGGACGGCTCCCGAGGCGACCGTCGCCGAGTTGGCGCCCATTGCGGAACTACTGAAAAACGCGGTAAAACCCGTGATTTACGCGGGCGGCGGCATTGTCATCTCCGAGGCCGCCCCGGAACTGCGGCGGCTCGCGGAACTGGTGCAAGCCCCGGTGACGACCACGCTCACCGGTTTGTCCGGGTTCCCGCGCGAACACGACTTGAGTCTCGGCATGCCCGGACACCACGGCACGGCGTACGCAAATTACGCGATTCACGAATCCGACCTCCTCTTGGCTGTCGGGGTGCGCTTCGACGACCGCGTGACCGGGAACGTGAACATGTTCGCGAAAAACGCGAAAATCGTGCATATCGACATCGACCCGTCCGAGTTGAACAAAATCAAGGTCGCCGACGTCGCGATCGTGAGCGACGTGAAACCGGCGCTTGCGATGCTGTGTAAAATCCTCGAAAAAGACGGGGTGCAACCCGGCCCGGCTCAAAAAGCGTGGCACGGGAAGATCGCAATGTGGAAAAAGGACATGCCGCTCACGTATGACGTGAATTCGCCGCACATCCTGCCGCAACACGCGATCGAGGAACTGTGGAAGGCGACGAAGGACCGCGATTGCATTATCGCGACCGGCGTGGGCCAGCACCAGATGTGGTCCGCCCAGTTCTACAAGCTCTCGAAGCCGCGCACCTGGCTTACCAGTGCCGGCCTCGGAACGATGGGGTTCGGCTTTCCCGCCGCAATGGGCGCGAAGATCGCCTACCCGGAAAAACTCGTGATCAACATCGACGGGGACGGCAGTTTCCAGATGAACATCCAAGAGATGGGGACCTGTTTTTGCGAAAAAATCCCGATCAAGGTGATGCTGCTGAACAACCAGCACCTCGGCATGGTGATGCAATGGGAAGACCGGTTTTTCAATTCGAACCGGGCACACACCTATCTCGGGCCGATCGACCACCCGGAATGGGCCGGCAAAGGCACGGGGATCGGCCCCGAAACGCGATTTCCCGATTTTGTCACGATCGCGAAAGGATACGGCTGGGACGCCCTCTCGATCTCGAAAAAGGAAGACCTTCCCGGCGCGATCAAAAGAATGATCGACAGCGAAAGCCCTTTTCTGCTCGACGTGACCATCCCGTACCAGGAACACGTGTTGCCCATGACTCCGATCGGCGGGACGATTTTCGATATGCTTCGCGAGTGAAACGACGTCCTTCCCGGCCGTCGTTCAAAAACGTATACTGTATACCGAAGCCGGTTGAGTCGTTGGTAAACACGGCCCGTTCAACCGCCTGTTTACCCTCCGGGCAGTGCTGTTTCCGATGGGCAGGCTCCTGAATCGTCGGCTTCGGGAAATTTCAACAGCTTCACTATACCGTATCCAAGAAACCAAGGAGGCATCGCGTGCGATATTTCATTTGTTCGTTTCTCGTTTTTTCATGTTGGATCGCAGTGTCGTTCATGCTCGGGCCGTCTGCGCTCCATGCCGCCGAGGGGCAACTCATGGCCGGCACGTCCAGGATCGACATCACGCCGGAGAATCCCCCGATTCCCGTGCATGACCCCTGCTTCGCGCGGAGTCTCGTGCTCGAAGTCGGCGACCAACGCGTGGCGCTGATCGCCGTGGACCTTGCCGTGTTCACCGATGAAAACGTCGTTCGCCTGTGCAAGGAAAAATACGACCTCGACCTGGTTCTCATCAGTTCCTCGCACAATCACTCCGGGCCCCGGGCGCCGGAAGGGACGTCCTTCCGTGAATTTTGCGAACAACGCTGCGTCGAAGTCGTCGGCGCGGCGCTGGAAAACATGTTTCCCGCGAAAATCTCGGCCGGTTTTCGTACGTTTCCCCAACTGGGTTTCAACCGCCTTATCGTTCGGGATGACGGCCATGCCCGCGAATCCTGGTTCGCGGACGATCATTACCGTCGCGAAAATCCCGATCGCATCCCCTTCGGGCCCGTCGATCCCGAAGTCGGCGTCCTCCGCGTCGACGACATGGACGGCAACGCGAAAGTCGTCGTCATGAATTACGCGATGCACACGGACATCATGTGTTTCAACTACGAAATCACAGCCGATTTCGCCGGGGCCGCCGTGAGCCGGGTGGAGGACGCCTTCGACGGAAAAGTCAATTGCCTGTTCGTCAACGGGGCGGCCGGCAACGTCGAATCCCTGCAAATCAGCCGCCGCCGCACGGGGCCCGACGATCCCATCAAAGGGCAATACGAGGTCATGGACCGTGTCGGCGACCTTTTGGCCCGGGAAACGATCGCGCTTGCCCGGAGTTTGAAAACGACGGATGATCGTACGAAAATGACGCAAATGACCGATGCGATGCGATTCACCGGCCGCTTCAACACAAACCTGGAGTTCGACGTCCACCTCGCCACGGTCCTGATCAACGACCGCATCGTCCTTGCCGCGTGTCCGGGCGAGTTGTTCTCGTCGTTGCAACTGAATTGGAAAAAGGAAATGCGACGGGCCGAAACGGAACCGTTTTTGTTCGGTTATACCTGGATCGGCGGAAAATGGCCCGGCTACGTTCCGGACATCCGTTCCGCGGCCCTGGGCGGCTTCGGCGCCGATCAAAGCGGCAGGATGATCGAAGTCGGGGCGGGCGAAGCGATCATGAACAGGCATCTTGAGAATTTCTATCGACTCAACGGGCTTATGCGCCCGGCGCCGCACAATCCGTAGGCACACATACGCGACGGAAAATAATCGTAGAAAATGACCGGAAGACGCGATATTTGGTCTCATCGTCGCCCGATTTACGAAAGGACATGAAATTGAAGATGAAAAATCTTTCCCGTGCGTTTATTTTGCTGATCTCGTTCGCAAATGCCGTCGTGGGCAGCCGGGCTTTCGGAGAGACGGCCATACGTACCGTTTATCCCACGAAGGATTGGGTCGTTTCCGATTTTATCGTCACCGATCCGGAATTCGGCGCGAAAGCCGAGCCCGGCTTCGACAACCGGGAAGCCTTTCAAAAGGCGATCGATGCCGCTTACCACGACGGCGGCGGCGTCGTGTACGTCCCGGCGGGCCGTTACGAGTTCCGAAGCGTCCAAATCGGCAAAAGAATCACGAGGGGCCGGCGGGGCGGGGCGGGGACGTCGACCGACTACGAATATACGTTACAACTCCGGCCGGGCGTGCAACTGCGCGGCGATTGGGCCAACCCCGATTTGAACGATGGGAAAGTTCTCGGAACCATTCTCGAAGTGCGCACGGGAAAGGATACGCAAAACAATCTCGACAGGTTCATCGAAATGCCTTCTTCGACGGGCGTGACGAACCTTTCCATTTGGCATCCCGAGCAGGACGTCAACGACGTCAAACCGTATCCCTGGGCGTTGTACCAGACGTCCGGCGACAGCGCGACGATGGAAAACGTGACGCTCGTGAACGCCTACAACGGTTTCTATTCCGCGCCGAGCGAATTGCACTACGTCGTGAACAGTTACATGACGGTCCTCAAAACGGGGGTGGAAGTACACGTCTGTACCGACATCGGTCGCATTGAAAACGTCCATATCAACCCGAAGTATTGGGTAAATTCGGGACTCCCGGGTTCGCCGTCGCTTGCGGAGGCGACCGCCTACACGAGGGCGAACGGAACCGGCTACCGGATGCATCGCAGCGACTGGGAATACGTGTCGTATCTGAACGTTTCCGGCTACAAGACGGGCATGTGGGTCGGCAGGGAGCCCGGCAGCCGGGCCGCACCGAACGCGCAGTTTTTCGGGCTCCGGATCGACGACTGTGGAACCGGTCTCCACGTCGAAGAAGTCAATCCTTACGGTTTGCTGTTCTCCAATTCCGCTTTCGGGGCCGATGCGGACGGCGTCGCCGCCTATTTTTCCGGCGATTTCAACACCTCCACGCAATTCAACGGCGTGGATTTCACCGGTCCCGTCGTCACGGACGGTCGGGAAGGCGGCGTCATCTCTTTTGAAAATTGCACGTTCGACAAATACGGAGAATACGCGCTGAAAATCAACAACGGCAACGTCCTGCTCACCCAGTGTGAATTCCGGCCGCCCGCGGGTCACGTCTACTTGGGCGCCGACGCGAAACGGCTCAAATCGTTGAACTCGGGACTCCAACGCAAATTGGACGTCGTGAACGAGAGCGCCGCCGCCGAGGTTGAAATGACAACCGGCGACGAATACGTCTTTGAACCGATTCCGAAAAACCTGAAGACGGATATTGCCGTACATCCCAAACCGAAGTCGAACACCGTGTTAAAGGTCGATCTTCCCAGGGCGGCGGGTTTGAACGACGATGCGCCGACCGAAGATGTCGCCGACGAATTGCAGGCGGCGCTGGACGCGGTCAAGGCCGGCGGCGGCGGGACCGTCTATCTGCCGGCGGGACGATACCTGGTGGAAAGCCCCGTCACGATCCCTTCGGGCGTGGAATTGCGGGGGAACTGGGACGTCCAGCACCATACCCGGGGCGGCGGGACCGCGCTGTTTACGAATTACGCGGGCGGCGAGGCCGGAGAAAAAGGCGAATCGCTCGTGAAAATTGAAGCCGACGCGGGAATCCGGGGACTGAACATCGTTCAAAACAATTTGGTCACCGGCGAATTTGACGCGAACAATCCCAGGCCGACGCCGTTCCTGATACAGGGACGGGGGCCCGACGTCTATGTGATTAACGTTACGATCGTGCTCGGGGACAAGGGGATCGACCTCGCGTCTTTCAACACGAGCGGGCACTACGTCGATTATTTCGCAGGCGTGGTCACGCGAGCCGGCATCTGGGTCGGCGGCGGGGCGGAAGGCGGATTTATCCGGAATATGCAGTTCAATCCGCATTACGGTTCAAGACCTCCGTTGGCCAGACAAGGCTATCCCGTCGTCAACATGATGAGATACGTCCAGGCGAATTGCAGCCAACTGAAATTCGCCGATGTCAAAAATCAGACGATTTTCAATAATTTCGTGTACGGCTCGGTCTACGGTATCCATTTCCTGAAAGACGCCGTTACCGGCAACTATCCGGGAGAGATGATCGTCATCGGCCACGGCTCGGACGGGTGCACGTTTTCCCTGTTTGTCGAGGATGCGGACAAAGATACGAAAATCATCGGCATCAATTCCGAATTGGTCAACACGCAGATACCGGGACAGGCCGTTCGATCCTATGTTCGCATGGGAGACGAAGCGAATACCGCGAAGGTCCATCCCGATGCGCGGCTGATCCTGTACAACACGGCGTTTTGGGGGAGCCCGACCGTCGGGGGAATTATCAACAACGGTGTCGTGCGCTACCAACAGGCGAATTTCCAGAGCCCCGGCGAACCGGCAATCGATGTCAGGGGAGGGAAAGCGCATGTGTACTCGTCCTATTTCCAAGGGATAAGGAGAGGCGACGCGTACAGCTCGGGTCGAGTCGCCGTCTCCCTGGAAACGACGGGCATCTCGGCGGAACTCACCAACAATCACTTCCCGGGATTTGAAATTAAAAGTGAAAAGCCGGAAGGGACCGGTATCTACGGTTCCGATGTTCGCTGACGACCTGGGGAGCTTCGGAGGGTCTTCGGGTTGATCGTCGAATGTGAAGAAAACCGGTGTCCGCGTCTGAACGCCGCATTCCCGGTTTCCCCAAAAGCATCGGCCCACAAGCTCCCAAAATCATCGTCCCGGAAGCGTCGAAGAAGCCCGTGCCGCGCAGGTTCAACGTCGCACGGGGTCAACGGCTGACAAGAACACAGGCGTTGTGCCCGCCGAAGCCGAAACTGTTGGAAAGAGCGACCGTCAGCTTTCGTTCGCGCGCGGTCAGCGGCGTAAAATCAAGATCACACTCGGGATCGGGATCTTCAAGGTTGCTGGTGGGCGGGACGATCCCGTCGCGCAGCGCCAGCAAGGTGACGATCAATTCGACGCCGCCGCTGCCGCCGAGGAGATGTCCGATCTGGCTCTTCGTACTGGAGAGCGCGATTCCCCGGAGCGACTCCCCGAACGCCCGCTTGACCGCCTTGACCTCGGCAATATCGCCAAGCGAGGTCCCGGTGCCGTGCAGGTTGATGTAGTCGACTTTTCCCGCATCGATTCCGGCGTCTTCAAGCGTTTTTTGAATCGCCCGGGATGCGCCGATCCCTTCCGGTTCCGGTTGGGCGATATGGAACGCATCGCTGCTCAGACCGGTCCCGAGAACTTCCCCGAGAACAACCGCGCCGCGTTTGCGGGCATGTTCGTACTCTTCGAAGACAAGAATTCCCGCGCCTTCGGAAAGGACGAAACCGTCGCGTCCCTTATCGTACGGCCGGCTCGCCTTTTCAGGCTCTTCGTTCCGTTCGGAAAGAGCGCGCATGGCGCAGAAGCCGCAAATGCCGAGCCGCGTGACCGCCGCTTCCGTCCCGCCCGTGATAACGACATCCGCGTCGCCGCATCGGATGGCACGGATCGCGTCGTGCATCGCATTCGTCGACGAAGCGCAGGCGGTCGAGACGGCATACGAGGGGCCGAGAAGCCCGAAGTGAATCGAAACGTTGCCTGCCGCGGCGTTCGGCATGATTTTCGGGATCGTATACGGCGACGTCTTGTTGGGACCTTTCGTCTCCAATTTGACGCACTGGTATTCGATCTCCTGGAGGCCGCCGACGCCGCACCCGATGATCGCGCAACAACGTTCCCGGTTTTCTTTTTCGAAATCGAGACCGGATTGGCCGACCGCGTCGATCGCCGCAACCAAGGCGTATTGGACGAAACGATCGATTTTCTTCGCCTCGTGCGCCGGGATGTACGGATCGGTCGTGAAATCGGGGCAAACGCCGAAAATTTTCGAACGAAATATCGACAGTTCGGGATCCGTCGTTCGCCGGATACCCGATTCGCCGCGGCATACGTTCCCCCATACCTGCTCGACATCTTTGCCGAGCGGTGAAACAAGCCCCATTCCGGTTACGACGACACGTGGACGCATGGTAAAAGACCGAACGAATCGACGGACATTCGATAAAAACGCGAACGCAAACGCGGGCGAAATGCGCAAAAGGACACGGTTGCGGATCCCGCACGCGGCATTACCGAATTATACTGGAAACGCGATGAAAACGGACATTTGGTCACGTCTGCCCGCCGCACTCACTCGCCCCCAACTTTTGTTAACGTAAGTATTTACGCGGATCGTTCGGGCGGAAGGTGGTTATGCGCAGGATTGCGCGCGGGAGGGTTGGCATGGCGTTTACGGTATACCGGTTCATTTTCCATCGACCGCCGCCTGGATGTGATCAATCACCTGCCCGACGGTTTCGATGTTCTGGGCGTCTTCTTCCTTGATATCGATGTCGAATTCCTCTTCGAAGGCGATCATCAATTCCGCCATGTCGAGCGAATCGGCACCCATGTCGTTCGCAATGCTCGCTTCACGGGTCACTTGTTCGGGGCTCACCCCCAATTGTTCGGCAATGATGGTTACGACTTTTTCTTCAACGGAAGCCATAGATAACGTGTGAGTTAGAGTGTCAGTGATAAAACAAGGTTCGGAAACACAGTGTGGAAAACGCCGTGTTGCATACTATAGGTTCGCCGCGAAAAAATTGAAACTTGGTGCCAAGCTCAACATTCGCGGCCAAAGGGCTTCATCGCCTTGCTCCGGAAACCCCTTGGCTTATTTTTCATACGGAGCACAGTATCGTGAACGCGGTTGAAATTTCCCGAAGTCGACGACCCGGGGACCTGCCCGCCGCAACGACCCGGTCTGGAGGGCAAACAGGCGGATTGACCGGAAAAACGAGGCCGGCTTCGCTCAAAAGGGCGAAAAAACAACGGGACAACCACGGGACCGAATCACAAGCGTTTGTTCCGCGCGTATCCGATCCGTAAACGCGAAGGATTATACCGTCATCCCCCCGTCAACCGAGAGACACTGGCCGGTAATGTAGGCGGCGCCGTCGCTTGCGAGGAACAGGGCTGCACCGGCGATTTCGGAAACGTCGCCGAAACGTCCCAACGGGATCATGCCTTTCGCGGCGGTCTTGACGAGATCGTCGAGCACGGATGTCATGTCGGTATCGATGAAGCCGGGAGCGATGCAGTTTACGGTGATTCCGCGATTGGCCAACTCAAGGGCGAGCGTCCGTGTAAAGCCGATCACGCCCGCCTTGGAGGCGCTGTAATTACATTGACCGCGATTGCCCTGGAGGCCGCTGACGCTGCTGAGGTTGATGATGCGCCCGCCTTTGGCCCTCCGCATCGGCTCGACGAAAGCCTTGCACATCAGGAAGGTACCGCGGAGATTCACGGCGAGGACATCGTCCCAGTCGGCGACGCTCATGCCGCGAAGCAGGCCGTCCCGCGTGATCCCGGCGTTGTTGACGAGAATATCGATCTTTTTACCGAAACGCTCCATGATCGCGCCGGCCGTCTTTTCAACCTCTTCGGCTACGGCGACATTGCAGGGGAACATTTCCGCTTCGACGCCCAAGGCACGGATTTTTTCCGTCGATTGGCCGAGCTTTTCAGCGTTGGTTCCGATGAGGGCGATTTTTGCCCCCGCCTTGGCAAAGGCCCCGGCAATGGCATACCCGATTCCCCGGGTCGCGCCGGTAACGACGGCGACGCGGTCCTTCAAATCAACGGAAATTTTCTCCGACATGTCAATCCTTGATGGGGTGTAAGGCTTTATACTGGAAACGCAGCATACTGGAAATGCGGCGAAATTGGTTGTTTGGCGAAGGCTGCCTGTCGCGACCACTCGCCATAATGCATTTGTAAATATCGGGTTGCACGTTTCGTTCGGGCGACAAGCGCGGGCGACAGGCGACTGTTCGCGGGAGGATTATCATGCCATTGACGACGTACCTGCGGCAGTGCCGTTTCGGCAGGCAGACTCCCTGAAAGTCGGCTGCGGGAAATTTTCAATGGCTTTCAGTATCACTCGAAACGATAAACGGCCGAAACGACAAACGACATCACACTTCGATCCCCTCGCAGGGAATCCTACGCTCGATCCGCTTCATCAACCCGCGGAGAACCCGGCCCGGACCGACCTCGTAAAAACGGTCATAGCCCTCGGCAAGCAGGTAGCGCATCGAATCTTCCCACAGGACGGGCTGGAGCACCTGCCGGACGAGGATTTTACGGATATCGTCGGGATCGTCGTGCGGCTGCGCGTCTACATTGCTGATAACGGGAATGCGCGGCGCCCGTATCGGGACTTTTTCCAACACCGCGGCAAGCGTTTCGTCGGCCGGACGCATCAACGGCGTGTGAAAGGCCCCGGCCACCGCAAGCGGGATCACTTTCATCGCACCGGCTGTCAAGGCCGCTTCGGCAACGCGCTCGCAGGCGGCATTGCTCCCGGAGACGACGATATTGCCCGGGCAAAGATAATTCGCAATCCGGAGCGTCTCGCCGCATCGTTCGTCACACAGCTTTTCGACCGATTCCCGGTCCATTCCGAGAATGCTGACCATTCCGCTCGGCGAAGCGTCGGCCGCCTGCTGCATCGCCTCGCCGCGTTTTTGAACCAGCGCGAGGCCGTCCTCGAAATCCATCGCCCCGGAAAAAACGAGCGAGGTGTATTCTCCCAAACTCAAACCGGCAGCGGCTTTACAGGAATCAACGACATCGCCCATCCGTTCTTTCATGACCTCCAGCGCCGCCAGGCTGACCGTGAATATCGCCGGCTGGCTGCGAACGGTCGTGTCGAGCGTTTCGGCAGGCCCACTGAAGCACAGTTCCGCCAAATCGTAGCCCAGGACTTGTTGTGCCCGGACGAAAAGAGCCCGAACCGACGCGTTTTCAAGATGAATCGTTTTACCCATCCCGACGAACTGCGCACCCTGACCCGGAAACAAAAAGGCCGTTTTACCCATTGCTTTCAAATAAAAAGGTCGAACGAAAAAGGCTGACCGACGTGGACGTCACCCTGAATCAGGTTCGTTCCGCCGCTTTTTCATCGGCCAAACGCCCCATGTAATGCCCGCAATTCGGGCAAACGACGTGCGACGGAATCGCGCGGCTGCACTCGGGACACTGGCTTCGCTGGACCAACTTTTTGTGATCGTGAGAACGGCGTGAACCGGTTCTCGCATTACTGTGTTTTCTTTTCGGGACGGCCATGATACAATCCGATTTCGGTGTAAGCAAGGCGGGAGGAAACCCCCACCATAAATTCTGTGAGCCCCATCATAAGGGAGTGTCCCGGCTTTGTCAACCCGAGCCTTTGGACAATTTGACAAAAAGCCGGAAATCGTCACACGGAAAACGGTCGGTCGCAGAGAGGACAAAAATAATGGCTGCAATCGTCGATTATGCCCGCAAAACAGGAAAAGTTTATCCAATATGAACAACGGTCGCAAAATCTGCCGTTTTTTGCCGCTGTTTGATCGGTTTGTTGACTTGTTTTATTATCTTTCGAGAACAGGACGGCCACCCCGCCACGGATTTCGCAATGTTCGCCTCCCGGTTGCCATAATTCCATGAAATGGTCTTTTTCAAGTCTCCGGCTCGGGCCGAACTGCGGATCGTGGATCACGAGGTATTTCCCGTGGCAGTCAAGCTCGACCAACACGGAGAAATGCCCCGCCCCGGCGTCCCGGCGAAGACGATGATTGAGAATCACCCGGATTTCCGCGTCGGAAGAACGTAATCGCAGCAATCCCTCCCACGGGTCGCGAAAACGCACGATCAAGGCTTCAAGGTACCCCGAACGAACCGCATGCCGGGCCAACTGGAACGTCCGGTTGCTTCGCCCCATTTCCTCGAACAGGAGAATCTGGTCCTTTGCGATCCCGAACGACCGATAAACCATGCATAATGCCGCGGCACCGCACCGTCGCATGCCTTCACGGTTGCATTGCGGTTCGTAAGGAATGGATCTGCCCGGAAACTTCATATTACACAAGCGGGGTAGAATGGCCTGTCATTTCCGCGTGTAACGGTTTTCGAAAAGGTCGAGTATACGGGCAACGCGATGAAAACGGACATGTGGTCAAGGCTGCCTGCCGCACTCGCTTGCCTCTAACTCCTGTTTTTATAACAACATAAACGGATCGTTCGGGCGACAGGTGATGGTACACAGGCGGACTATACCGAAGCCGGTTGAGTCGTTGGTAAACTGAAGGCCGTTCACGGTATCACTGCCGGGCGCAAATCGCAACGACCGCTAAACGGTCGCCATTCCAAACAACGTACCGTTTGACACCGTCGGCCGTATAATATATGATGGACACGGTCCGGTCGTCAACCTCTCAAGGTATCCGGACAGGAGCCGCATCGTCAGCCGTGTCAAACGACCTTCATATACCGTCAACGGCATGACAATCCTNNCGCGTAACTACTAACATTACCAAACGTAGGGGGTGAGTGAGTGCGGCAGGCCAACTTGACCAACTGCTTGTTTGCATCGCGTTTCCAGTAGACACCTTTTTATTGATCGTTCAGGACGGTCGGCAATTTCGGGAATGGGTTTTCTTAAAAACATTGCCGCAAAAACGATCTCGCGGGGAGTCGCGTTCTGCGACCGGCTCCTTGCCGGACGTTTGGAGACGTTGCGGGAAGATCATTGGCACGCGATTTACCATCGTCTTCTCGATTTGAACCAAGAGCTTTTTGAGCGCCGCGCGGGCCGCCCTTTCGATGTGTCGCGATTTCTTTCAGAAAACGGGATCCGGCGATTGGCCACCGAAGTATCCGCGGAAACGTTCGCATTCACGCTTCGCGGATTCCGGGAACTTTGCGAAAACATCGATTTTTTTCCCGTCACGCGAACGGAAAAAGGGTTTTCCGCGGACGGTTTCCTCTTCTGGGGAATTCCCGTGACGCAACAATCCCTGTTGGCGGTCCGCATGACCCGCAAGCCGGTCCTGTTCGTCGAAGGGGGATTGTTGTGCAGCGTCGCCATGCCGCCCGATGCGACCGTTCCCTTGAAATACCGTTATTGTACGTCCTTTTTGATCGACGACATCTCGATCTATTACAACGCGGGGGCGCCTTCCCGGTTGGAAATGCTGCTCGATTCCGATCTGGAAATGACGGCGGAACAACGAATGCGCGCCCGGAAGTTGATCGACCGGATCGTGGAAAACAATCTGTCGAAATACAACCACCAGCCCATTGTTACGCCGGAATACGGCGCAAAAAACAAACCCAAGGTGCTCGTACTCGACCAGCGGTATGGAGATCAATCGATTCTCCTCGGGTGTGCCGACGAATCGACGTTTCAGCGGATGCTGGAGGCGGCCGTGGAAGAGAATCCGGAAGCGGACATCCTGGTCAAAACCCACCCGCATTCGAAAGTCGATCAAAGCCGTCGCGTCAAAACGGGCTATTACGCGCACCTCGCGCCGCGAGGAAACATCATCCCGGTCCGGGAGCCGATCAATGCGATTTCACTGATCCGATACGTCGATAAACTCTACGTCGCGACTTCGCAGTTCGGTTACGAAGCCCTGCTTTGCGGTAAGGAAGTCCACGTTTTCGGTTACCCGTTTTACGCCGGTTGGGGATTGACGCGGGATCGCTTGTGTTCGCCGCGACGTACGAAAAAACGCAGTCTTGAGGAGCTGTTTTATATCACGAATATTCTTTACGCCGGATATGTCAACCCGGAAACTCGCAAAGCGTGTGAAATGGAGGAAATCATCGATTATCTCCTCGAAATGCGGGCTCGTTTTTTCGAAGAATTCGGGGTCCCGCATCCGATACACTGAAAACCATTGAAATTTCCCGAAGCCGACTTTCGAGAAGCCCGCCCTCGAAAAACAACACCGCACGGAGGGTAAACGGGCGGTTAAAACGGAAAACGGGGCCGGCTTCGGTATAACATATACCGTAAACGGCCTGATAATCCTCCCGCGCACAATCCCGCGTATAGCCGCCCGCCGCTCGAACGATCCGTTTATGTCATTGCACAAACAGAAGTTAGAGTCGAGTGAGTGCGGCAGGCGGACTTGACCGAATGTCCGTTTTCATCGCGTTTCCAGCATACCCCAACTTCATCGACACTTCACGGGAATCCTGTTGACTATTTTGTGAAAATCAAGTCGAATTTCAGATCGTGGCCCCGTGTTGTGGTTGTATGTGGCGTTGTCGCACAATGATTTTGCACGAATTATTCCCTCGGCACGCCTTTTGGCATCCCGAGCGTAGTCAATTTGTTCAGTAATTTACATCTCAACCTGACTTCCGTTTTCTGATTTTCCATTTTTCGATTTTTCAAATTGCCGCCGAAAATAGTTTTCATGCGGTACATTCCTGTTTCAGATAAAGAACGACGATGATAGCCCATCCGCTTTTTCCATTCCTTCCGGCCACGCTCGGCGATCTCGCGAATCGCCTTGTCACGCTCCTTGCGCGTGCCGTCCCTCCGATTTTGCGACACCGCATCCTCGCGAGGCGGAATCACCTGTTCGATGTTGCGCCCTGTTTCAATAAATACGTCCAGTTCGTCACGCACCTCCCAAGGATCGTAAGCTCCGTCGCCATAAAACTTTCGTAAGCGTTCACGGACTTTGAGCCCGGTATGCTTGTCCGCGACTTTTGGCGGAGCCTGAAAACACCGGATTTCGACCT
>DOMV01000038.1 GCA_003509805.1 Planctomycetaceae bacterium | reverse complement strand
GTACTGCCGTTTACCAGCCGGATCGTGGTCGTCTTCCCGTCGGCGTCGGTGAGCGTGACGGGAATCGCGACGTCGATGTCCTTTTCCGGGTCGTTCGGAAAATTACACACATCGGTCGGCACGAGCGGAAAGGAGAGCTTGACTTCTTCCGCGAGCACGGCGACCGTGAGTGCAAAGAACGTAATCGTAACGAGAGCGTTTTTCATGGCGGTTCTCCGGGTGGTGAGAGGTGCTTTCACGTCATGTCATCCTTCGCTACGCTGCGCTTCGTTCAGGATGACTCGTGCGATGTTGCGCAAGAATTTACAACGACAACACGTATTCGACGAGGTCGTCGATTTCCTCTTCCGTCGGGTCGGTTTTCCAGTACACATCGCCGTGCCGGGATTTGAGGAAAACGTCCTTCATATCCGGGTGCCGACCGTCGTGCATGTACGGAGCGGTCCGCCAGCATTCGATCAGGCTCGGCGTATCGAAGGTCGGCTTGCGGTCGTAGTACGTCCTGCTGTTGACGTCGTGCAGTTTCTGGTCGGTGAAATAGTTGTCGGCCGGATGGCATTTGGAGCAACCGAGTTTTTCCCCTTCGAACACCTCTTTGCCCCGGAGTGCCTTTTCACTCAATTTTCCGTCAACCAGGTATGGACTTTCAAGCGGCGTCAAGGTATCGAGATAAACTTCGATCTGTTTGCACGTGCCCTCGTTCGGCTCGGTAAAAAGAATGTAGCGGTAACCGGTGCGGATCCCGTAATCGACGTCGACGCGCACGCCGTGCCACATCGCGGGCGGAACCTTCCTTCCCAGGAGCAGGCTTTTCGCGTTTTTGGGATTGCCGATATCGTCGTTGAGCAAATCCCAGTTCAGCGCATCCATCCGGCCTTCCGGGTGGCAGCTTGCGCAACTGAGCCAGCCCTGAAAACAGGTGGTCGCGTCGTTCCAGTGAAAATCCCCCATGCGCGCATCATCCCGGCTCATACCGTCCCGGCCCGCACCGTCTTGGTTCACACCGTCTTGGCTTACACCGTCGGGAACCGGTTTCGGTCCCAGCGCGATCTCGGAAACTTTCGGATTTCCGGTTTCGGGAAACTCGATCCGGTCGAGCACGTCGCTGTAGTACAGGCCCACGTACAGGGAATCGCCCGCGACGGCCGATTCACGGGGGCCGAGCCCGGTCAACTTGATCCGCTTTTTCATACCGACCAGGAACGCGAGATCGTTCGGGACGTCCGCCGCCGTTTTCGAGGCCCCGGAGTAAGATTCCGTCGGCGTTCCCGCGGCCAGCGCAGCCAGCTTCGCAAGCATCGGTTTCGTTTCGATCACGCAGATTTCATGGGTCCCGGCGATCGCGACGAAGATTTTCCCGCCGTCTTTCGCAACGGCGACGCCCCAGGGATTGGCCGCCCCCCGGTCAATATCGTCGAGCAGGACCGTGTTGAGCCACTCTTTTTTTTCAACGTCGATGATGCTCAAGCCGTTCGTGTTGACCCAGCCGCGTTCGAGCTGCGAGGTCGGCATTTGATACCGGGCGAGAATCTGGGTCACGTAAAGATATTTCCCGTCGGGAGAAATGGCCAACCCGTGCAGGCTGTGGCTCCCGTTCGTCAATCGGATGGATTTCTTCTCCCCGGAAGCCAGGTCGATGGCCGAAACCTCGCAGGCGACGTCGATATCGGCATCGGGATCGTCCGGGTAGTTGTTCGGATCGTTCGGGAGAAAGTTCGTCACGAACAGCGTTTTGCCGTCGGGTGTCACAAGCGACTTGCGGGGTTCGCGGACGACCGGAAACTTGCGGGCCAACGTCATCCCGGGCAGTTCGAATTCCCAGACGTCGCCGTTGAAACGGTTGCAGACATAAAGTTTTCGACCGTCCGGGGAAACGGAGGGACCGTACGGCGAATGGCCGCCCGGTACTTCCTTGACGACCGTACCGTCGGCGACGTCGATCGCCTGGATCGTGCTCCGGTAGCCGCCGCAGGTGACGAAAAGCGTTTTTTCATCGCTCGAAAGGGCGATTCCGTTCGGTTGCTTCGCCGTCTTGATCGTTTGTACGATCTTATTCTCGCCCGTCGAAAAAACAAGCACTTCGTCGGCATCCATGTTCATGACGAACAGCTTGGAACCGTCTTTCACAGCCTTCAATTCGGAGGGGCCTTTGTACTCTCCGGCAAGCACGGACAGGGAAAGGAAGGCGAAAATCGGGACCGCGACACAACGTGACATAGCGAAGACTCCTTACGGTTACACTCTGGATACTGTCGTCACCGTCTCCATTATCGGTCAATCGGAGGCAAAATGCAAGAGCGAATCGTGGAAAGGACTTTCCCTTGTGACCGGCGATTATTGACAAGCGGGAAAGGCGAGCCACTCGCGGATCGTCCAAACGCGATCGGCGAGTCCTGCCGACATCGCCGGGCTGCAAGGACCACGCCAACCGTCCGGTCGTCGGAGCGTTCGAACGGACCAGCAAAAATTGTAACTGTACATACTCAAACACGTCGCCGCCGAACTCCAGTCATTGAGGACGCTGAAATGCCAGTCTCTTGAAAACGTCCAATGCCTCGCCGTTGGAACGTATGCCGTCGCAGGCGTTACCAGCGCAGGACGGCTCCCGTGTCGGCGCTGCTTGCGAGCACCGCGTATTTGGACATGTACCCGGTTTTGATTTTCGGCTCGTGCGGGACCATGCCACCGCGCCGTTTTTCCAGTTCCTCTTCCGCGACCTTCACGGAAAGCGTCCGGTTCGGGATGTCGATTTCAATCAGGTCGCCGTCGCGCACCAACCCGATCGGTCCCCCGTCGGCCGCCTCCGGGCTG
>DOMV01000223.1 GCA_003509805.1 Planctomycetaceae bacterium | reverse complement strand
TTTTCATCGCGTTGCCAGTATAACTTGCCTATTTTCCCGTTCATCGATTCTTTTGGGAACGACCGGCATCGTTTTTCCGTTGTCGTTTTTTTCTTTACCGGTACGGCCCGGCGAGGTTGTATCGGACGGTGATTTCTGTTATAAAATCACTTACTCGGCAACGGATGTCCAAAACGGCGGGCCACGACACGAGGGATGATCGGGCGATACGGGTCTCCGGGAAAAATCAAACGATGTCGTGGTTGCCCATCGGGAGCCGTCGCGGTTCCATCCGGTTCAAACCGTTCTTTTTTCTGATTGAAGGCTGACTATGCGAATCATACTTGGAAGCGATCAACGCGGAAGCGAGTTGCGGCAAACGTTGGCGGAACGCTTGGCGCAGGCAGGACATGCGGTCATGGAAATCGGCGGCGGGGACGATTCCGATGCCAACGATTATCCCACGGTCGCCTCGCAGGCCGCCCGGCGCGTCGCGAACCGGGAAGCGGATCGAGGCATCCTCATTTGCGGAGCCGGTATCGGCATGTGTATCGTCGCGAACAAGTTTCGCGGTATCCGGGCCGCCCCCTGCCATAATGCCGTGACCGCGGAGCTTTCCCGTAAACACAACGATGCGAACATCTTGTGCTTGTCTTCCGATATGCTGGGCGTCGAAGCCTGCATCGCGATGGTCGGGCATTGGCTCGCCACGAATTTCGAAGGAGGCCGCCACGGCCTTCGAATCGAAAAAATCAAACAGATCGAAACCTTGGCCATCGGCTGACCGACATGGCGGCACATTCTTCAAGAGAACGGCGTTTCGGATTTTGGCTGGTTCCCTTGGGAACCGGCGGTGTCTTGGTGACCGTGCTTCTTACCGTTTGGCTCCTGTACGTCGAGCCGTATGCCCGGCAGGACCGGATTTTGGCGGCGCTGACGGGGAAAATGGATGTCCGCGAAGTGCATTATTCCAACCCCCCACGGGGATTTGCGGAAACGTTGCGAATCAAACTGGGCGTTCAACATTTCCGGCCGGTTTACCATGTCGTGCTGGCCTTTCGCGAGAGCGATCCCGGGGCCGAACGGGAAATGAGAATGCTTTCCCGGATGCCGTTCGTGGAGAATATCGATTTTCGAAACGCGCTGCCGGCGACCTATCTCCACACGATCCTGAAGACACGGACGCTCCACCGTGTGAGGATACGCCGCATTCTCATGAACGATGCCAACGCCCGGGAATTGCCCTTGATGCCGCAGATCAACGAGATCGACGGTTTTTTGTATCCCGCCCCGGCACGTGGCCTTACGGATCGGGGAATCGCCGATTTCATCGCCAAATGCCCCAACCTGCGGTTTTTCAACGATCCTGTATCCGACGACGCTTCGGTTATGCTCGATGGGTACCGGTACCGGTATCTTGGTGCGATTCCGTACGACCGGGATCGCGAAAGCAAGGAAAAAATCGCGACACGGGAAATAATGGACCCTCGCATTTCCGAGGCGTTGGCCCGATGCGTTCACCTCGAATATCTTGCCCTGCGGAATTATGCGCTTTCCGACGACGACTTGGCCCGGTTTGCCCGGTTGCAGCAATTGCAAGAACTCCGTTTTCACTCCACCCCCCGTATCACCGATGCCGGGCTGAAATCGCTGGCGAGCCTGCGAAAACTGAAAAGATTGGACTTATCCCACTCGGCGGTCACGGATGCCGGATTGGAATGGCTGCATGACCTCGATATCGAGTATCTCGACATTTCGAACACGCCGGTGAAGGGCCCCGGGCTGCGGCACCTGAGAAAGTGCAACCATCTTTATATCTGGAATACCGGTGTCGCTGACGAGGGGCTCGCGTTTTTGAATGCGTTTTTGACTGATACTGAAGGAGAATCTCCGCCCCAAGCCCCGCCCCGGCTGCAAGTTTTACTCGCCGGTCCCCGGATCACCGACGCCGGGCTGAAACATTTGGAAAAATGCCCGCAGCTTGCCGACCTGTCGTTGCATGAGTCGTCGATTACCGGCGCAGGTTTGAAACGATGCCTGGACCGCCTGCCGCAAATCCGTCGGCTTGATCTTTCCCGCTGCACGATCGACTTTTCCGATTGTGGTGCCGATTTTGACATCGGCGAAAAAAACCGGCAACTGCAATACCTGGATCTCTCGGGGATGCGGCTCAAAAACACGCCGTGGGAATTGCTGATTCGATTTCCGCGTCTGCGCTCTCTTTCGCTGGCGAACACCAACATCACGGACGAGGATTTACACGCTTTGAAAACCTGCAAAGGCTTGGACATGCTCGATCTCTCGGGGACGGCGGTCACCGATACGGGCATCGGGTATTTGAAGGTACATCCCGGTATCCGCAGTTTGGTACTCCGCGATACGGCGAATGGAGTGCGGCGGCTTTATTTTCCGGTGCCCCGCTGATTCATACTGGAAACGCGATGAAAACGTCAGAAATAAAAGCCGGAAAGGAGTGAGGATAATTGACAGTTGATAATGGACAATGGACAACGGGGAGGACGCAAGCGGATTCATTATCGTAACGTTTGAATTGTGCCTCTTCGTTATCAATTATCAATTGTCCATTGTCGATTCCGCCCCTTTCTTTCCGGATGTTATGCTCGTCGATGAAACTACCGTTTTGATCCCGTTTACAGTATCCCCCCATGCTTTTTGCTCCCTACGCCTTTCGGGACGACGCGACCGCCGGCCGGGTTCATCCGCAACCGCCGCATCCGTATCGCAGTCCGTTTCAGCGCGATCGGGACCGGATCATTCATTGTGCCGCATGGAGGAGGCTGAGCGAGAAAACGCAAGTGTTCATGAGCGATCTGGGTGATTATCACCGGACCCGGCTCACGCATACCCTTGAAGTGACCAACTTGGCCCGCACGCTCGGCCGGGCGCTTCGCCTGAATGAAGACCTGATCGAAGCACTGGCACTCCTGCACGATGTCGGACATCCGCCGTTCGGCCATTCCGGCGAAGACGCATTGGACGGGTTGCTTCGGCGGTACGGCAAGGACGGCGATTACAGCGGCGATTACAGCGGCGAAGACGCCGGCGACGGTACTGGCAGCGATACTGGCAACGATACTGACGGCGGCACTGCATCCCATGCCGGTTTCGACCACAATATCCAGGCATTGCGGATCGTCGAAAAACTGGAACGGCGTTACCCCGATTTTCCGGGCTTGAATCTTTCCCTGGAAATTCTCGAAGGACAACGATACAAGTTCGAAAAAAAACGCGATAAAAAACGCGACCCGTCGTGCGGTTCCCCTTTGTTGGAGGTGCAGATCACCGATGTCGCCGACAGCGTTTCCTACGATTCGCACGATGCGGACGACGCCATCGAGTTGGGATTCCTGAGGCCGGAGGAGTTGCAGGAACTTGCCCTTTGGCGGCGCGCCGTCGCGATCGTCCACCGGCGCTGGAGCGACCTGGACGAACAACAGTTCCGGCAGGCGGTCATCCATGCCCTGATCGACATTCAGGTCGGCAACATTCTCGAAGCGACGCGGCGCCGACTGGAGGAGACCGCCGTTGACTCCATCGAATCGGTACGCCGGAGCCCGTCGTTGGCGGGACCGGACGCCGAATTGGCCGAGCAGAAAAAAGAACTGGAGTCGTTCCTGTTTGAAAACGTCTATCGTCATCCCAAGGTCGTTCACTCGCGCCGGCAGGCGGCCGCCCTGATACGGGAACTGTTCCGGTTCCACCTGACGCACCTCGACATGCTGCCGACCCGGTATGCCGGAATCCTGCGGGACGAGGGCGAAGCCCGGGCCGTGGTCGATTATCTCGCCGACCTGACCGACCGCGGCGTCCGGATCGAACATCACCGGTTGCTCCAAAGCGGCGATCTCCGGCCGCGATCGCCGATCCAGAACCGCTGAACGGGCCGTGTTTCCCGTCTCAGCGGTTTTCTGCGTGTTCGTCCGATTTCTCTTCTTGCGCGGATTCCTCTTTCAGCTTTTTGACGGCACGGCATGATTCGACGACAAGCCGGCAGGCAAGCAGGCAAATCACGATGCCCATGAAACCGAGCATGTATTGCCCTTGGGCGAACCAGCCGATTTTCGGATCGGGATTGACAATCAGGTAGATCATCCCCCAAAGCGGAATAATCAGCATCGCAATCGCGGGCAGCAACAGGTAAATCACCGGCGCTTTTCGGCGAAAGAGGTAAACGGTTCCGATCAGGAGTGTGAGCCCGACGATCACCTGATTGCCGGCGCCGAAGAGCGGCCACAGGATATTTCCGCCGGTCCCGTATTCTCCCCAGGTTCCGTCCGATTTGATTCCGCGGCAGGTCGCGATCGCCCCGGCCATCAGGACGGCGACGACCGTCGCGGAATACCGGTTGTCCAGCGCGGTAACCCGTAGCGAATGCCCCAATTCCTGCAAGACGTATCGTAAAAGCCGGGTGGCGCAGTCGAGCGTGGTCGCGGCGAAACAGACGATCATGACGGCCATCAGGCAATGCGCGAATTTCGCGGGAACCCCGATTCCTTCGATGAAATTGGAACCACCCTCGACGAAGACGGCAACCTGTTCGCCGAGTTTCATGTCGTCCCATTTGCCGCCGTATCGGGCCGTCCAGGCTTCCCGGCCCGTCAACATGCCATCCGAATGGAGCGTGAATGCGTCGATGTCGCCGTCGATTACCGCATCCGGCGATGCGTGCGCATAGGCCCGGGCCGCCGGACCGTCCTTGTCGAATCCGACGATCGTTCCCATGCCGACCCCGGCCGTACAGGCGATGATGACGACGACGGCCAACGCGCCTTCCGTCAACATGCCGCCGAATCCGATGAACCGGGTATCTTTCATCGACGCGATCTGCTTGCTGGACGTGCCGCTGGAAACAAGGGCGTGAAATCCGCTGGCCGCCCCGCAGGCGACGGTGATGAAGAGAAATGGAAAGATCGGCGGCGTTCCCGCCTCCTGCAACTCAATGGCGCCGCGAACGGCCGGGGCGGCGGTGGCGACATCGGCTTTGCCCATGAACGCCGCGTAAAAAAGGCCGACGACGACAAGGCCCATGCCGACGAAAAGCTGGTGGGAATTGACGTAATCGCGGGGTTGCAATAACAGCCAGACGGGCAGGACCGAAGCGAAAAAGCAGTAAAAAAGCAGGATTCCGACCCAGATCATCGTCGGGTTGAGCAACGGAATTCCCTCAACGCCGGAGATTTTCCATTCCGGCAAATAGTAGGTCGCCAGCCAGACGGCCAGGTAAAGAAGCGTGAGCGAAACGAGAGAGGGCCAGAACAGCTTCATATTCAGGCGGTAGACCATCATGCCGAGGGCCATCGCGATTGGGATCGAGACCCAGACGGGAACGACGCTTTCCGGATAAATGTTGAACATGGTCGCCATGATATTGCAAAAAACCGCGATCACCAGCGCCAGGAGAAAGGTGAGCAGGATCAGGAACAACGACCGGGCCGCGGGAGAGAGGATTCTTCCGGCGATGTCGCCGAGCGTTTGGCCCTTGTTTCGCACGGAAAGGACGAGCGCCGTGAAATCATGGACCGCACCGACGAGAATGCACCCGAAGACGACCCAGAGCAAGGCCGGCAACCAGCCCCAGAGAACGGCGATGGCGGGCCCGACGATCGGCCCGGTCCCCGCGATGGCCGTGAAATGATGCCCGAACAGGACGAACCGGTTCGTCGGGATGAAGTCGATGTCGTCTCGTTGCTCCACGCTGGGAACCGGTTCGTCGGCGACGACATGAAACAGTTTTCGCGAAAGAAATCGCCCGTAAGTATGGTACGCGACGATGAATCCGAAAAACGAACAGACGGCGATCAGCAGTGTACTCATAAAATGTAACGATTCCAAGGGCGGGATCAGGGAGCACTCAACGGGATATCTGCAACGTCAGTCGCGGTCGGGCCTGAAAAAGCGTCCGGTCCCGTTGGACGACCATTTCCGGCGATTCTCCTTCCTCGGCAAGGGCGATCAGTTGAATCAGGTGCAGATTGTCCTCGATTTCCGTCCCGTCGAATTTGAGTAGGATGTCCCCGATCCGGAGTCCGGCGGCGGCGGCCGGGGAATTGGGTTGCACGGACTGGATTTTCGCGCCGATCAAACGGTCGATCCCTGCGGCAACGTGGGCTTCGAGGCCGAAACCGGGGTCGAGTTCGACACCCAGGTAAGGCCGTGTCACGACGCCGTTTTGGGCCAGTTGCGCGGCGATGCGAAGGGCGTTTTTCATCGGAATCGCAAAGGCGACCCCTTCGCTGGTTCCTCCGCCGGAGGCGATCGCCGTGATGATTCCGATGACTTTCCCATCGGCGGAAACCAAGGGACCGCCGCTGTTGCCGGGATTGATCGAAGCGTCGGTCTGGAAAAACGATTGCAACGGCATCTGGTGGTTGCCGCTCGGAATGCTCCGTCGATTTTTGGCGCTGATGATCCCGAATGACACCGATTCCTTCAGGCCGAACGGGCTCCCCAGCGCGAGAACGAAATCGGCGATTTCGACCTGGTCGCTTTCGCCGAGGGGGGCGGGGATCAAGTATTGCCTTGCTGCCGATTCCACGTCAAGCACGGCGATATCGAACTCCTCATTCCCGATGATACGTTCGACGTTCAGGAAACGCCGGTCATGGAGTGTCAACCGGATCGATTTCGGATCGGCCTCGGCCACGACGTGGTTGTTCGTGATTACGCAGGCTTTGCCGTTGCATGTGATGGCGAATCCGATGCCGGTTTCCTCCACCGAACGCTGTTTGCCGCCCGTCGAACCGTCAATCGTTTTCATGACCCGGCTTTCGATCGTGATCAGCGAGGGAAATACCCGTTGAGCGGCATCACGAAACCGGCGGTCGAGCGGCGACTGTGCGAAAACCGGCACCGCAACGGTCCCTGCGATGATAATCAATAGGAAATAGCGTATCATGTCGGCGGAAAGCGGAAACGTGATAGGAGGGGACTTCAACCGTGTCCGGTATACCACTATACCGGATACGATACCCTTTTGGCAAGTCCCGATGTCCGTATCGCCGGAGCAATCGATACAATCCGCCTGTGATTTCCGGTAGAAACGGCACAATCGCCAAAACAGGATCGGAGCACCGGCGGAACGTGAAAAACGGACCACTCGCGACAAAGCCGGCGGGAGGAAATGCCCGATACTTTTCGTACTGAATCCAGATCGCTTCCGCTCGTCGGCCGGATCGCTTCCGCTCATCGGATTGTGCGCTTCCGGGAACGAAACGGGGACGCATCTCCGGCGTTTGGCCGGATGGCGTCGCCGCCGGTTTTCCCCGCTTGCGCAAACGGATCACGGAATCAGGGGGCGTACGGAAAGAATGTTGCGCTCGGCGAAAAATTTGAACCGTGGTGCCGGGCTCAACGTTCGCGGTCAAAGGGGCTTCATCGCCGTGTTCGAGAAACCCCTTGCTCCGGAAGCCCCTTGGTTCCTTTTTACGCGGCGCTTTTTATGCGGAGCACAGTAACAGAGGGAACGCAGTAACAGAGAGAATACAGGGAGAATATCATGGCCATCAGTGCAGCGTCTTCAATCGGCAGGTTTGTGCAGACACCGACACGGAGTACTTCGATCAACCCGTTCGCCCAGCGAGGAAATACGGCGTCGAGTGCGTCGCGATCCTCCGTCGCCACTTGCGCCACCTGCGGCAGCAAATACAACGGATCGGCCGGTTGGGCGCCCGCTTCCGCCGCCTCGTCCGGTTCGCGGATTTCAGGGGTTTACACCTGCCCCACCTGCGGGAAATCAATCGATCGTTCCTCCGGCATTTCCGCAAACAAAATCAACGCGGGGAAAAGCAATGCGCCGGCCGGTTCCGTTTCGAGCAATTCCTCTTCGAGCGCAAGTCAATCGTATTCGACGATCGGGAACCAAACAGCAAAGGCGCCGACCCGAAGCTGGTTCTGAGATGCCGGTTCTGGGATGCCCGTATCGGAGCCGGGTGCGAGCCGTGCGGCCTTCCCTTCCCGCGTACGGGGGGAGGGGTGGGGAGGTGCCGCTCTCAATTTCCCAAGCCACACTCCCTGCCGACCCTTCGGACCGTATTTTTCGCAACCGTATTTTTCGCAACCGTATTTTTCGCAACCGTATTTTTCAGACGACGCCCAGTTGTTGTTCAGCGGATTCCCGCTCCTTCAGGTAGAGGGCCAGGACGGTTTCGAACGTCGTCGGTGAAATTTTCCAGGCCGGTTCGCCGTCCGGGTACGCGCTGCAATGCGTCGCCAACAGGCGGTACAGGAACTTGAAAAGATGCCGCGGAACCTTGAGTTTCGCAAAAGATTCGACGAGCCGGTTCCGGCCGATCGTTTCGTCGAAAAATTGGTCGATGGTCGTCGGCGTCCCGTTTTGGCCGGACCCGCAGGCGGTGAGCCGGGCGTTCGCCACATCCATAAGCGAAGGACCGGTCCAGTCGAGATTGCGAACGAGGTTTTGTTTGTCGATCCGGCTCCGTTCGTGAAATTCCTTCGATTCCTTGTCGACGAGCCGCAAAAGCGAATCGAGGAGAAGCATCTTGAATCCGATCCCGGGATGCTGGAGGAGTTTGTTGTCGAGCATGGGCCAGACGAGTAACTTCATCAACGGCGTGGAGCCGTTAATCAGGTACGGCTCGTCGACCCGGTCTACAAGGACGATCATTCCCGGAAAACCGAGTACGCCGAGAATGTTCTGGAATCGCATGAGCAGTTCGTATCGGTTGTCCGATTCCCGCCGGACAGGCAGGGGCAACGACACGTAATCCTCCCCGGGAAACTCGGAGAGCATTTTCCGCAACGTGCCCGTGCGATGTTTGATGACGTACAACGAACGGCTCAGTTGCCGGGCTTTCCACTGTCGGCACAGGAATTTCCATGCCCGGGGAATCCAGGGAAGCGTGAGGACGACGGCACAGGCGACCAGGACCTTGACCGCGGTCCAAAGCCCGGAAAAACCACTGAAATCGAATCGTTCGGCAAACCAGCCGGCCCGCCATCCGACGACCAGGAGCAGGAACAGCAAGAGGGAGCCGACGACTCCGAAGACGCATTCCCGTCGCGTTCCCAAACAGCTTTTCCAACTTCGGAAGGCCAGTTTTTTCGCCAGCCGGTGCCATCGGGCTTGCGGCTCTTCACTCCGGGAGCAATCGTAGCAGCTCAGGAGCATGAGCAGATCCCGCTTTTGGTGCCGGGAAAGCCGTTCGACGGGAATCGGTTTCACATCGACGGCCGCCGGATAGGAAACCTCGCTCGGGTACAGGATTCGGTCGACCAATTGGGTCGTGCCGAGCGACAAGAGGGCGTCGAGATGGTCCCAGACCTTGAGCTGATCGAGAATCCGTTCGGGCGCACGGCGGCGCGAAAACCGGCTTTTGAAGGCATCCAGATACGGATTGAAATCGTCGTACTCGATGACGAGCGGTCGCGAATCGGGATGGTCCGCGTTGTATTCACCCAAGGCCCGGACCATTTGCAGACGCAGCGCGGTTTTCCCGGAACCTTTTTCACCGAAAACCAGTGAAGTTGAAGGCTCCGAAGCCGACCCGAACAGTTTGTCCCACGCCGCGTGAAACGTCGTCTTGATGCAATGACTCTTGAAAACCAGATCCGTTTGCGCATCTTCCTCGGCGAACGGATTGCCGATAATCCCGTAATGCTCGAAAAAATCCTTGATTTTCATGTTGCCGACGTTGTCATAAGAGGTGATGTCGAGTCATTCCGACGCTGTGGCCACGCGGTTAAAACGGGCTGTGTTTACCAACGACTCAACCGGCTTCGGTATAAATGCCTTATGGCGAGTGAGTGCGACAAGCAGCCTTCACCAAACAACCACCTTTACCAAACAACCAATTGCACCGCGTTTCCCGCATAGACCCGCGAATATACTGGAAACGCGATGAAAACGGAGATTCGGTCCAGTCCGCCTGCCGCACTCACTTGTCCTCAAACTCACTTGTCCTCAACTTGTGTTAATGTAGGTATTTACACGGATCGTTCGAGCGGCAGGCGATTGTTCGCGGGAGGACTATCATGCCGTTTCCAGTATAAATTGCGGCTCGTCGGCCCAACCGCGCCTGCGCGCCGTTGGGATGAAATACCGCGCGGCATCCTTCGTCGTCGCTATGTTCAAAAATTTTCACCGATACGTAAAGGCGTTTTTCATTGAAGGATTTCCGGAAAAACAAGGCGTGCCTCCTTCCATTCGGGCCAATCTTCACGCCAAACAAGCATTTCGGGAGCGACACGTCTTTCCCGGATCCAATTGGATACCACGAGGGAATCGACGGGACCGTATTGAGTTCCGCCGGGAATTTGGAGATACCAGATGAGCGTTTGATCGAGTAACAGCGGATTCTTTTTCGAGGTGGATCCCGTATTGACGGGTAGCGTCTTCGCCGTCGTCGACGGCATGGCGGCCATGTTCGGCCGATCGATCCCGGCTGCCGCGCCGTCCTGAAAACCCCCGGCTTCCGGTCGGGAAGGACGCGACTCCTTGTGTTGACCTGCGTCTTTGTGTTGACCTGCGCCGGATTTGCTGCTTGGGCGCGTATCTTCAAACGGAATTTTCATGCGAGCACCGCATTCGGGACAAAACCCGGTTTTGCCTGCCAAATGGGCTTTGACATTCATTTTATGTCCGTTCGGGCAAAAAAAACGTATCCCCATGGACGGTTCCTTTCGTATCGAAGCCGTATTCAGTGTACGCGGGTCTATCGTATACACTTCGAACGGCAAGATAATCCTCCCGCGCACAATCGCCTGTCGCTCGAACGAGACGTTTAAGCACTTGTCTGAACAAACGTTAAAAGCGAGCGAGTGCGGCAGGCGGACTTGACCGAATGTCCGTTTTCACCGCGTTTCCAGTATAGCTTATTTCTCCCGAAATTTGAACCCGCCTTCCCCCGTCGAATTTTTCAGGTATTCAGAGTTGAAATCAGAAAAAAAAGCAAGGGCCTGTTTCTTTTTTTTCTGAAAAACGGTATGATACTGTCTGGATTGGCGGGTGAAAACGGTGTGAGCAAACCGGCGCGCGACAACAGCGGGGTGAAAAACGCCGCGATTCCCGCTTTTTCAAGGCGGCGAGGCGTGTTTGTCGCATTATTGAAGAATTGCCGGATGAATCGTTCGGCACAATGCTGTGAGGTAGTGTAATGCGGTAGTGCAGGGAGGCGTGCTCGTCACTCGCGGCGACACCGAGAGTCTTCGTCGTGGGTTTTCGCCCGATGCCGGAAAGGAGAAACAAGTGCCTATCCAACTGACCTGCCCGAACGGCCACCATTTGACTGCGAAGGAATCCAACGCCGGCAAGACGGGTAAATGTCCCGTTTGCAAGGCGGCGGTAAGCATTCCGGTCCTGCATCAAACGGTTATTTCCGATAGCGCGATCATGAATATTCTGGGGAATCCCGACCCGTTGCGCAAAGCGGGCGCCGCGGGAACGTCCGCCGTCTCCCCGAAAGAACACGGCCGCGGTTCGCAATCGTCCGTGACCATGCCGCACATGAAAATATGCCCCAGTTGCGAGCAGGAAATCGATATGGGATACCATATCTGCCCGCACTGCCACACCTACATCACGGGCTTGAACGATTTTTGACACGTCAATCGATTTCGGTGTGGCGCGGCGATTTATCGTTTATCGATCTCGCGATCGCTTCGTTTTTTTCTTGCAGGACGACGTATTTCATCCACGAACCAAAAGCGGCAATCAGGGAAATCGTCAATCCGTCGCGCCCGTAAACGACCCCCCAACGAAGAAAATAAGAGCGGATAAAGGTCCACGTCGCGCGAAAGAACGCCTCGAAAAAAGAGGTTCGACGCCTCCCGGCGAAATCCGTCCCGAAGAGTTCGGCATACCAAACCGCTTTTCGGGCAAGTTGTTCGGCCCCCTCGCAGGAAAAATGATTCACTTCCCCGCGCAGCCGAACAACACGAAGTTCGGGAGGAACAAGCAGCGTCTCGTGGACGATACGGTCTTTCCAACGTGTCGCGCAGCGGTGATAGAGTCGCAAACAATAGTCCGGATACCAACCGCAGGCCCGAATCGGCCGATTACGGTAATGGTTGATCCGGGGGAGACTGTACACCGTATCCGCCCGGTCCGGGAGAGAACGGATTTCTTCGAGCAGTTCCGAGGTCGTAACTTCATCGGAATCGACCATCAATATCCAGTCGTTCGAAGCCTTTTCCGCCAAACGGTTTCGGCTCATCCCGAAATTTTGAATCCCATCCTGTTTGAAAACGCGAATCCGGGGATAGGCGTCAAGGATGGCGAGCGTCCGATCCTCGGAACCGGTATCGAGAACCAGCAGTTCATCGAACGACAACAACGGTTTCAAACACGCTTCAAGCGTTTTTTCGCTGTTTTTCGTCAAAATACAAACGGAAATCTTGTCCAAATGAAAGCTCCCGCTTGAAATGATGTCGTTAGCGGGCCGAATCTTCCGATCATGCGGCCCGGGATTGTCCGGACCGCGAGCAGAGATGAGACGGCAAACGGCGAGCGAAAGAAGGCGTGAGACTAATCCTCGTCGTCTTCATCCTCTTCGTCATCTTCATATTCTTCGTCCCATTCTTCCTCGTCTTCATCCTCGTCGTCGTAATTCTCATCATCGACTTCTTCCCATTCTTCATCATCGTCTTCGTCGTCCCATTCGTCATCATCCTCTTCGTCGTCTTCGTATTCCTCTTCCCACTCTTCGTCTTCATCGTCCCATTCCTCGTCATCATCTTCATCATCATCCCATTCTTCATCGTCATTGCCGGCAATCAGGACCGCCGGAGAATCGGAAAAGGAATGGGTGGAAAGCCGGGAATGAGCACGCTTTCGACCGACAATCGCGGGGTATTGTCTTTTCAGTGTGGTTTTCACGCTTAAAGTCCTTATAAAATGGATGGTGCGACAAACATTCGAGAACGGAAAACGCGTTGAACACCCACCGCGTTTCATTTGTCGAAATTACTTTATCTTTTTGAACCGATCATTGCGCATCAAAACCGGAAAAACTTCTCCATTAGCCCCCATGCCTATCAGCTTCCGTATCCGTGGGGACGGAGAATGCGACCGATTCCGTTACGGTATGGCACCGGATTTTCAAAAAAACAAAAGAACACGCAAATCATTTCTTCACTTTTCGTCCGAACAGGAAGAATAACTTTATCCGTTGTATTCGAATTTTCTCAAATTTCAAGCACCCGGCAACCAAATTTATCGCATTTTTACCGCAAATTTACACGGCAAACGTATTCCGAAAAAAAGACAGCCGAAGACACTTCGTCCCCGGCTGTGCCGTAATACCCTTTAGGAAAAGAACATGCGTCTATTCAACGAATGCGGACCCACGTGAATGAAAAACGAACAGGCCATTATTCGTCGCTCGATTCACGCTCCGCGGCGCGTTTTTGATCGCGCAACACGGCTTTCCGACTCAGCTTGATACGATTCTGGTCATCGACCGCGATCACCTTGACCGGGAAGCGGTCACCGACCTTGCATACATTATGAATATTATCAACATATTCGTCGGAAAATTCACTGATATGGCAAAGACCGTCACGGCCCGGCAGAATTTCGACAAAAGCGCCGAATTCCTTGATACTTGTGACCTGCCCTTCATAAACCTTGCCGACATCGACGGACCCGGTCATGCGGGTCACTTCGTTCATCGCCGCCTTGGCACTGGCTTCGTCATGCGAAGCGATGAACACGGTTCCGTCGTTATCGATATCGATCGACGCACCGGTACGTTCCTGGATGGAACGGATCGTTTTGCCACCGGGGCCGATAAGCAAACCGATTTTTTCGGGATCAATTTTGGTTTTGAGCATCCGCGGGGCGTGCGGCGAGATATTCTCAGCCGGCCGTGGAATCGCACTGAGCATTTTCCGCAAAATCTGGATGCGCGCATCCCGCGATTGCGACATTGTCGCCCGGATCATGTCGGGGCTGATTCCGTCGATTTTCAGATCAAGCTGGATTCCCGTGATCCCGTTTTGCGTTCCCGCGATCTTGAAATCCATATCGCCGTAATGATCTTCGTCTCCCATGATATCGGTCAGGAGAACCCATTTTTCGTCGCTTTCCTTGACGAGGCCGACGGAAATTCCGGCGACCGGATTCGTGATCGGGACGCCGGCGGCCATGAGGCCCAAGGTCGCCCCACAAACCGAGGCCATGGAACTCGAACCGTTCGATTCGAGAATGTCGCTGATGACGCGGACGGTGTACGGAAATTCTTCCGGATCCGGCAAAACGGGTTTCACACTCCGTTCGGCAAGCGCGCCGTGACCGTATTCACGGCGGCCCGGCCCGCGGAACGGCTTGCATTCGCCGACCGAGAAGGACGGAAAATTGTAATCGAGCATGAATTTTTTGGCGTATTCATCGAACAAACCGTCGACTTTCTGTTCATCACGCGCCGTGCCGAGCGTCACGGTGATGAGGGCTTGCGTTTCTCCCCGTTGGAACAGGGACGATCCGTGTACCCGGGGTAAAACGTTGATTTTGCAATCGATATCGCGGAGATCCTTCATACCGCGACCATCGGCCCGGGTTCCGCTGAGAATCTGGTCCCGCACGACGCGTTCTTCCAGTTCATGCCACGCCGTCTCGAACAGATCGCTTGTCCAATCGGGCTTCGTTTCCCGGGATGTCTCGGACGGCATGCCGTCGTCATTGGTTTCGATCGCGTCGGCAGGCGGACCGTTGACGATCGGTTTGGCGGAAACATGTTGGGGGAAAAACAATTCCTTGGCTTCCTGCTTGACCTGGGAGCAGGCTTCATACCGGGCCGACTTGCCGACGGTCCGTTTGGCGGACCAGAAAGCGTCGTAAAATTTCTCTTTGAGTGCCTCGTACAACTTTTCGAAGGCGGGCGGCGCGTATATCTGCTTGACGGGGGCGACCTTCTCAATCAGTTCCCGTTGGAGATCGCAAATTTGCCGGATATATCCATGAGCCTCCATAATGGCGTTGTACATCACGTCTTCCGGCAATTCCCGCGCAAAACCCTCGATCATGAGGACGGAGGAATCATTCCCCGAAATAATCAAATCGAGGTCGCTTTCCTCCAACTGGTCGAAGGCCGGGAAGGGAATGATTTTTCCGTCGATGAGGCCGACCCGCACCGAGGCAAGCGGCCCGTTGAACGGCAAGGGAGAGACGGCGACGGCGGCTGCGGAACCGATCATCGCGAGAATATCGGGATCGAGTTTCCGATCGCTGGCCATCACGAACGAGAGAATCTGGACTTCGTTGTAGAACCCCTTGGGAAAAAGCGGCCGCATGGGGCGGTCGATCAACCGGGAGGTAAGAATTTCTTTCAGGCTGGGACGGCCTTCGCGTTTGATGAATCCCCCTGGAAATTTCCCGGCCGCCGCCGTGCGTTCACGATAATCGCAGGTAAGCGGCAAAAAATCACCGCCCGGTTTGCTCGGTCCCGTCGCGGCGGCACACAGGACAACGGTGTCATCATATCCTATCAAGCAACTTCCGGCGGCCTGTTTTGCCAATTCGCCCGTTTCAATCCAAAGGACGCCGCTTCCGATCTGTCTTTTAACTCTGTGTTTCAATGGTTCCTACTCTTTCTACGTTTTCTGCACCGGAACCGAATCCAAACAAACCGATTCAGGAGCGTTGCAATCAGTTCCGGCATGACCGACAAATACAACTACATCAGGAAATACAATTATACTTCAAACGGCATGAAAATCCCCCCGCGAACAAACGCCTGCCGCTGGAACGAGCCGTTTAAGCACTTTTCTGAACAGACGTTAAGGCAAGTGAGTGCGGCAGGAAGACTTGACCGAATGTCCGTTTCCGCCACGTTTCCAGTATACATTGGATACTTCAAAAATACAACCATACCGTAAACGGCATGATAATCCTCCCGCGCACAATCGCTTGTTGCCCGAACGAAACGTGCAACCGGATACTTACCGGATATTTACAAGGACGTTGCGGCGAGAGAGTGCAACAAAGTGCAACAAGCAGTCTGCACCAAACAAAGCAGTCTTTCACCAAACAACCAATTTCGCTGTGTTTCCGGTATACTTCAAATGGTTCCAACAATTTTGAAAACACGACAAAAAAAGGCCCGTACCCCGCACCCCGATCCGGGACTACGGTTACAGACCCTGTTTACGGGGGGCGGACAGGCGGGAAACCCTACTTGCGGATGCCGAGCGCCTGGATGATGTCGACATAGCGCTGCGGTTCGCGTTCCTTGAGATAATCGAGCAGGCTTCGGCGCCGGCTCACCATCATCATCAGGCCGCGACGGCTGGAATGGTCGCGTTTGTTGGCGCGGAGATGTTCCGTCAACGCATTGATTTTTTTGGTCAAAATGGCGATTTGCACCTCGGAGGAACCGGTGTCGCTTTCTGATTGTTTGAATTTGGAAATGATTTCCGCCTTCTCTTCCTTGGTCATGATGGTCATAAAGGTCTTTCCCCACGCTTTCCTAATTAACGACGTCTTTATATCGAAGCCGGTTGAGTCGTTGGTAAACACAGCCCGTCCAGCCGCCTGTTTACTCTCCGAGAAAACAGGCTCGCGTATAGCTCAAGCCCCGTGCCAGTTGGCGGTCGGCTTCGTGAGATTTGAATGGCCCCCAGTATATCAGGCGACGGCAATCCCGCAAGGGGGAGCCTCCGCGGCGAACTCAAGGACGGCGTGTCTGTCGACAGCCCAGTGTCTGCCGACGGCCCGGAAGTGCCATTCCCAGTAGCGGTACCGTCCCGGAGTCCCTCGACCGTGTCCTCGTGCGCAACGTATTGAATGGGAGCCTGTTCGAGATCGACCCTGATCGGGTTCGGCGTAAATCCGATGAAGACGAAGGCGAGCGTCGCCCAGCCGAGCAAACGCCGACAAACGCCGAGGGACGCCTTGTCGTTCCGGGTCGGCGGATGGGTCGTCCCGAGAAAGGCGATCAGGAGAAGCATGGGCAGGAGCGTCCAGAGTTGATACCAGACGACAAGGGCGAACGCCGTCCAAAAAAGCCGTCGTGCCCATCGCGGGGCATCGGGACCGACCAAGGCGTAGAAAAGATGTCCTCCGTCCAACTGTCCGAACGGCATGAGGTTAAGTGAGGTAATGAAAAGTCCGACCCAGGCGGACAAGGCCAACGGATGCATCATCAGATCCATGCCGGGAGGAATCGGGCCGTGCAGCAGCCCGATGATCCACTGGAAAAGGAGCGATTCGCCGAATACGAGGGTTCCGTTGTGCGGAATCGGGCCGACATGGGACCATTTGATGCCGAAATAACAGCACACGAGTGTCGGGATCAGTCCCGCAAGCGGACCGGAAATCCCGATATCGAACAGGGCCCGCATGTTGGGAATACGTCCTCCCATGAAAATGATCGCCCCGAACGTCCCGAAGGGTTCCATCGGAATCGGGATGAAATGCGGGAGCGACGCGGGAACACAATAACGCCGGGTCTGGAAATAGTGTCCCAATTCATGGCAGCTCAGGATCAACATGAGCGAAACCGAATAGGTGAGCGCCGCCCCGATCGAACCGAAGGTCAGGCCGACGAAGGTCGTCGTTCCCCAGGTGAGCAGGTACAGGATCAGCGGCCTTTTCCAGGCGATCGGCGGACGGGTCTCTCGCATGAGCCGTAATGTTGAAGACGATGACGGTTTTCAGTGTACCAGGGGCAATTCGGCGGGATCGAGTTTTTGCGGATCGTACGCGGCAACCTCCCGCGGCTGTTTTGCACGCCGGGCCATCTCGTTCAAAACCCGTTTGGCCGTCCCGCAGGAACAGCGCCCGCGAATCGTTCCGAGCCGGATTCCGCACAACAGGCTCAGCATAAACAATCCGAACACTAAAAGGGTCGGCAAAAAAACCGCCAGGCCGGCCGACACTGTTGGAAAATGGTCGTCGAGATATTGAAGTTGTTCCATAACCGTCACCTCCGCGCCGAACCGGCTCCCACGCCCCCTTCGCCCCGTCCTTCGTCAAACGATTCCAGTCGGATGAATTCGAGCGGTTTCTCGATGTCCTCGCGGAGCAGGCGCATCGCGGTTTTCCCGTGGAGCAAATCGTCAAGCAAATCACCGACCAGTTCGGCCCGCCACCCCCGCGTCAACCTGGGCGTGATGCCTTTCGGCAACGTTCCGAACGAAGAGGCGACCAATTCCCGTACGTCGCTCGGACCGCCGACCAGGCCGAGCGCGATTCCCTCCTGTTTGCACAACAGGCCGAGCGCGGCGAACAGGAACTGCACGGTTACGGCGTACTGCGGGTACGAATGCCGCTCGGAGGGTCGGGGCCACTCCGTCGGAGCGAGTTCAAAGGCCCGGGAGACGGCTTCGACGATTTCATCGAACAACCGCGTCCCGCCCGGCAGGCCCCGGATCGAAGCGATCCGTTTCGGGTCCGCGCTCCCTTTCCGGGCCAATTCGACGATCAAATCGTCGCGCAAAATCCGGTTCGGAACCTGGTTGTTCCGTTTGGCGATCCGGTCGCGCAGCATCCAGAGTTCCCGGACGACCGCGAGTTCGCGCGGTTTCAGGTTTGCGCTTTTCGGCGTGTTGCGCCACCGGGGCGTCCGGAAATCCCGTTCCAAGCGGTCGGCAATCAAGGCGTTTTCCTCGTAGTACCAATCGAGCCGGCGCAATTCCTTGAGACGCCGCCGGAGTTTGTTGGTCATCGTCCGCAGATGCCGCACATCGCCCAGCGCGTATTCGATCTGGAGCCGCGAAAGCGGGCGTTTCCGCCAATCCGTCCTGGCTTCCGCCTTTGCCAGATCGAGCCGGAGCAGCCGGTCCAAAAGCGTCCGAAATCCGGACGGGAAATCGATTCCGACAAACCCCGCCGCGAGTTGAACGTCGAAAAATTCCCCGGGAATCCGGCCCAGGCTTCGAAAACAGAACTCCATTTCGCTTCGGCAGGCGTGAACGATCACTTCGCCGACATCGTCGCAAAGCGTTTCCCAAAACGGCTCCAACGCGCCGACCGACAGGGGATCGATGAGGGCGAGCCGATCTTCCATTGCAACTTGGATAAGGCAAAGTTCCGGTTCGTAGCGTCCTTCGGAAATGAATTCCGTGTCGAGCGCCACCCACGGCGAACGCCGCATTTCCACAAGCAGTCGGTCCAAATCGCCCGGTTGTATGATCGTCAAGTAGGACACGTTTTCAAAAATCCAATCGTATTTCGTCCGTATTCGCCATCCGTCGCGGGTGTCGTCGGCGCCCGTTCCGTCACGCTCCGCATTCGTTCGCCGATTCGCCGCGTCCATGACCGGCACCGATTTTCCACGTCAATTTCCGCCTTCACGGCCGACCGGCAACACGCCGGGACAAAGAAAATACGCGCGCGGCGTTGTCAGGTCGACGACGGCCGATTCGAGCGAATCGACGGGGGAACGGGCCGCGTTCGCCTCCGCGCCGATCATGATATCGACCAGGCCCGCCTGCTTTTTGAAACGAACCACCTTGCAGCCGTTTTTCGGATCGGCCGGGTTGAAAGCAAGTCCGGCGCGGTCCATCGCCGCCTCGATCGCATCGTCGAGATACCCGATCTTGTCGATCAGCCGGTTCTCCAGCGCCTGCTGCGCGGTATAAACCTGCCCGGTCGCGAGGGCATCCAGTTTTTCGGGATTTTGCGCGAACTCCTCCCGACCTTCCCGGATCACTTTTTTGAAGAGGGCGAAGCTGTCGTCGACGAGCGATTGGAAGACGGCCCGTTCTTCCTCGGTCAACCGTTTGGCGAAACCGCCCATGCTTTTGAGCGGACCACTCGTAATCGGCGTCGACTCGATCCCGATCATTTTCACGAATCGCGCCCCGTTGTAAAGCGGGAAAATCACGCCGATCGAGCCGGTCAGGGTCGAAGGCTCCGCGTAAATCTCGTCGCCGACCATCGAGACGTAATATCCGCCGCTGGCCGCGACGCCGCCCATGCTGACGATCACCGGGACGTTCTTTTCCTTTTTGAGTTTTTTGAGCAGGTACAGGAAATAATCGCTGCCTGAAACCGAACCGCCGGGCGAATCGACACGAACGACGATCGCCTTGACATCCGCGTCGTCGGCGGCCTGCATGACCTGCTTCCAGACGTGCGAATCCTGACCGTCGAGAATGATGCCCTGGATTTCCAGAACGAGCACCTTGGCCGTCGCCTCGGCATCCCCGAGCAGCCGCTTTTCGATCAAGCCGGTCCCCTTGTCCTGTTTGGCCAATTCATCCGCGGCCATTTTGCCGAGCCCGACGAGAAAGAGGAAGAAAAACAGGAGGATCGCCCCGGCAAACAGGAAAAACAGGCAACCGAACAAGGGAAATGCGGGCTTCGGCGGCGGGCAGGTGATATTGATTACCTGGGGCGGCTGCTCCGATACGAACGTATGGGTCGGAGCCGCGGAAACGGCTTGCCGGCGGGAATTGTCACGGGAATTGTCGCCGGAATTGTCAAAATGATCGCTCATAAACGGGTCCCATTACCAAAAAGGTCAGTGATAGGGCGATATACCGAAGCCGACCCCGTTTTCAGTATAACAGGCCGGCAACGTTGGTTTTCAGGAAATTTCAACGGTCCTCCAACATGTCGCTTGATCGACATACCGCTTGGTATACCGCCTAGCATACCGCCCCAGTATACCATCGGTTTCGCCCCGCGCAAACCCCGTCGATCAATTCGGCGAAAACACGAAAACAAGAGGAGTGCTACAAACGGCAAGGCGTCGAACGATGATTTCGTGATTGACAGCTCCGGATTGGCAGTTCCGAATTAACTGCTCCGGGCTGACGGCATCGGACTGACAGCATCAGACTGACAGCATCGGATTTCTCCGGCTTTCCGGCGTTCGGGTTGTAAGAAACCCGGACCCTGCATAGAATGACATGCAGATAAGCCTTGGATATGCTTCAGACGGCATGGCACTCCTCCCGCGAACAATCGCCTGCCGCCCGAATGACAAGTTTAAGTGATTGCCTGAACAAGAGTTAGGATGAGCGAGCGCGGCAAGCCGGCTCGATCAAATCTCAATTTTTATCGCGTTCCCGGTATAGTTCACGGAATCAACTCACGACATTCGTTCGATGGACGCGTTTTTGTTATTATCTTACGGAGCTCCCGAATGCAGTCGGGACGTTCGCCCGTTTATCGAGAATGTCCTCAGGGGCCACAATGTCGCGTTCGATCGCAGCACTGTGATCGAACGAATCGACATGGTCGCGGAGCGGTACGACCGCTTGGCCCGGGAAAGCGGTTCCTTCAGTCCGCTCCCCGGCGAATGCCGCGATCTTATCGCCTTACTGCACGAAGAATTCCGACGGACGGAACTCCGGTTCCCGATTTATTGGGGGAATCTTTTTTGGCATCCGTATCTGGAAGAAACGATTGCCGCAATGAGCCGCGACGGAATCCGCCACGCCGTCGCCTTTGCGACAAGCGCTTTCCCGTCGGTCCCGGGTTGCCGGCGTTACCGGGATGCGCTGGAGTCCGCCTGCCGGGCGGTCGGTCCCCGGGCGCCGACGTTTCAATTCATCCGGCCATGTTGCGAACATCCGCTTTTCCCGGAAGCGGTCGCCGACCGGATGCTCGAAGGATTGGCGCACATGGAACTCGACCCGGACTTCGACCCGGTCGTCGGCGCGGCCAAAACGAAGATCGTGTTCACGGCGCACAGCATTCCCGAAACCGATGCCATGCTCGTTCCTTACACCGGCGCACTCCGGGCGGCATGCCGTCGCGTGATGGAGTTGCTCCGCGCCCCGATCGGGGCGGTGCAATCATGCGAGCGATCGCACCTGCAACCGCACGTTCAATCGTACACGCATTGGGAACTCGTTTATCAAAGTCGGGGAGGCAAACCCGGGGAACGCTGGTTGAAACCGGATGTCGTGGAACGATTGACCGGGATCAAAAGAGAGGAACGTTTTGCGAATGTTTTTCTCGTCCCGATCGGTTTTTTCTGTGAAAACATGGAAACCGTTTACGATCTCGACCGACTCGCCGGGGAGCGATGTGAGCAGCTCGGCCTGCACCATGTCCGGGCGCGCGCGGTCGGCGCAAGTCCGAAAATCATCCGGATGATCCGCGAATGCGTCGTCGATGCCGTCACCAATGCCGGGGTTAATGCCGGTGTCAATGCCGGAAAAACCGTCTGTCGGGGCGACTGTCCATCGGGTTGTTGCCCGTCGGGCTGAATTAGCCGGTTATACTGGAAACGCAGTGACATTGGTCGTTCGGCGAAGACTGCCTGCCGCACTCACTCGCTCCTAACTTCTGTTTGTATAATNNNAAAAACATGCCGTAGTTTCAGGCCGTTTACGGTATACTCGTTTAGCCGGTGCATCGAAGATGCCCGTGCGACTCGGGAAGACCACAAAACCCCGTTTTCACGGACGCCGATTTGGGGTATACTGGGGTATCGGTACGTATTTTCGACCAACAGCGAGGACATTCTCATGCTTTACGGCGAACTTCGCCCGTTCGGCGGCGGCGACAACATTCCCTTGGTGAAACAGGAGCTAACGGTCGGTCGTGGCGAGACCTGCGACATCACCTTGCGGTTCGGCAACGTTTCCGGCAGGCATTGCCGGCTTGTTTTGTCGTCCGGCTACTGGTACGTCGTCGATCTGGACAGCACCAACGGCGTCAAGGTCAACGGGGTCAAGGTACAGGACCGCCGCCTGGACCCGGGCTGCCGGTTGAGCATCGCGAAACACGAATTCTCGGTTTATTATCATCCTGAAAAAAACGGTGCGACGGGGCCGCCCCCGCCGGAAACGCTGAAAAGCCAAGATATATTTTCCCGGTCGTTGATGGAAAAGGCCGGGCTCAAACGTTCCGGTTCCTCGCCGACGAAGGAACCGTCCCCGATCGACATGGAAGAGGCAAACGAGAACGCCCCCTCCAATCCCGGGAAACAGACGCCGCCGAACCCCGGGCGACCGAAAAATTTTTTTCACGAATTGAACTTCGATTGAACTTTGATTGAACTTTGATCCGAGGAATTTCGATCCGACTTCGATCGACCGCGAATCAGCGCATTTCGAATGAGCCATAGATACTGGACGCCCAAAAAAGAACGCGGCTATCAGCGCAAGGAACGAACATGGTCCGCCAAATTCCGGGACGCGTTCGCGGGTTTGCGCCAATCGCTTCACCAGCAGACCAGTTTTCGCGCGCATTTCCTGGCGGCGATCCTGGTGCTCCTGACCGGTTGGTATCTGGGGCGTTTCGACACGCTCCGCTGGTGCCTGATCGTCCTCTGCATCACGATCGTCATCGGCGGGGAAATGCTCAACACCTCGATCGAAACGCTGGCCAGGGCGGTGACGTCGGAATACGATCCCCTGGTCGGCCGCTCCCTGAACATTGCCGGCGGCGCGATCCTGGTCCTCTCTTTCGGGGCCGCCGTGGTCGGCTCCATCCTCTTTCTCGAAGCGCTGGCCGAGTGATCGCCTGCCGAAGACACCTTTCGACCGTAACGCCATGAACACACCGCCGCTCTTCGACACTGACAAACGGATACCTTTCGATCCGTCGGTCCGGCGGCGTCTCCGGGAAGCCGTCGAAGGAATACGGCCGGAATCTTTTGCGCGGTTTTCACGGCGGACGTTGGAACCGGCCGCACGGGACCTGCTGGAAAAAGCGGGCCTGCCGGGCGATTTTCTCGCATGGACGATGGTTCTCCTCGGGAGCCGGTTGTGGCGGGATCGCGTCGCCGCCGTCCCATACGGTCGCCGCCTGCTGCTGTTGCCGCACTGCATGAGAAGCAGTACCCGGTGTCCCGCGGAATACTCGGATGTCCAGCTTCTTTGCCGGCATTGCGGGGCCTGCGAACTTTCCCGATTACAACGTCGGGCCGAATCGCTCGGCTATTCCGTCCTGATCGCCGAAGGAACGCCGGTCGTCATGCAATCGATTCTCGGCAACGAAATCGACGCGATTCTCGGCGTCGGTTGCCTCAAATCGCTCGAACGGGCTTTCGAGAAACTCCTCATCGCCGGAATTCCCGCGATGGCCGTACCGCTCGATACGGGCGAATGTAAGGATTCCCAAGTCGAGATCGAAGCCGTTTTCCGGATGATCGAAACGCCGTACATCCCTCCTGACGAACACACAGTCGATCGGGCGCATTCGGTGACGACGGGACCGCCGCCGAGCATGTTGCACCTCTTGCGGGGAACCGCCCGACTGTTTGAATCGCCGGCGATCGAACACCTGCTTCCCCGTAAACGGGTGCGCGAAACGGGTGCGTCCGATGCGTCCAGTGCGATTGGGACGGTCGAATCGCTCGGCTTCGAGTTCCTCGTCCGGGGCGGGAAATATTACCGTCCGTTTATCATGCTTGCCGTTTACGACGCCTTGACCGGGTCCGGCGGAACACTGCCCGACGGGGCGAACGTCGTCGACGGGTTCCCGGACCACGTCAAACGGACGGCGATGGCGATCGAGATTTTCCACAAAGCCTCCCTGATCCACGACGACATTGAGGATGACGACCCGTTCCGGTACGGGGCACCCGCCTTGCACACTTCTCACGGAATCCCGGCGGCAATCAACACGGGCGATTACCTGCTGGGCCTCGGCTATCGCCTGATCGCCGAGCAGCGGCACCGGCTGGGTGCATCCGCCGTGGAAATTCTCGCCGAATTGAGCGGGGCGCATACCCGGTTGACCGAGGGCCAGGGAATGGAGCTGTATTGGAAATCGCAGCCCGCAACGGAACTGGAGCGATTGAGTTCCTCGGAGGTTCTCAAAATTTACGCCCTGAAGACCGCTCCCGCCTTCGAGGCGGCGCTCCAAATCGGGGTACACTTGGCCGCAACGACAATGTCGGCACATGCAACCGGGCCGGACAGGCAAGATGGACAGGATAGAGCGTCCGTATTATCTGGATTGACAGCGTCTGCCGGGCGAGGCGTTCCGTCCGCCGTGTCCCCCGATGTATCCTTATATGTTTCCCGGCTCGTCAAATACTCCCGACACCTGGGCGTCGGTTTCCAGATTCGCAACGATTTGGACGATTGGGACGTCGAGCCCGGCAACAAGCGACTTGCGGGCCGGGACCTGGTCGACCGACGGCCGACGCTTCTTTTGGCCATCGCACTGGAACGGCTCGAATCGGAAGAACGCGGCCGCTTGGTCCGTGCGCTGGGGAATGCGGACCGGATCGGGGAAATTCGCGAACTA
>DOMV01000419.1 GCA_003509805.1 Planctomycetaceae bacterium | reverse complement strand
ATTCGACGATCAGCGAGGCGACCGGCGCCCCGACCTGGTCGAAATCGGCGTCCGGCGTCTGGGGATCGGTCGCATCGGTACGGGCCCGGTCGGCCTCCGCGACGTCGTCTTCCTGGTCCGAATCCGCGGTTTTCCGGTCATGCATCGCCATCGTCTCGCTGATCAGGATTTTCGGGCGTTCCATGCCCCAGACCAGGTTGATGTAATGGCCGTTTTCGTCCTGCCCGGTTTTGACGGCGTTGAGGACGTTCGGATCGCCGTCGAGAAACAAGGACGTGTCCGCCCGCTGCGACCAACCCGGGGTTCCGCCCGGGCCGAACGGATCGAGATCGAACACGAGCGGAGTCGAAGCGTCGTCCGGATCGAGATAATCGACCAGGTTGATCGACCACTGGGCCAACCGGGTAATCATCCATTGCCGCTTTTTGTCGGGCGTGTCGAGACCTTTATCGTCGTCCAATCCCGGTTCGGTGTAGGGCGAAACACCATTGGCCGGGTCGCCGTACAACCGGTCGTGGGAAAGAACGAGCAGCAGGATGAAAATCTCCTCGGCGAATTTGGACCGCCTTTTCAAACTTTCGCGATAAGTCGTGGAATTATAAGAGGCGACCGTGCCGTCTTTGACCACCCGGTTCAGGTCGACGCGGCGGCCTTCGAGAATTTCCGAAGGGAGCCGTTGGACGATCCCCAGCGCGTTGTCGGAATGGTTGTCGACGCATTTGAGCACTTGCGAATAAATACTCGGCGCATCGGGCCCGAGAAATCCCGCCGGGGTCGGAATGTCGTTGCCGACCGCCGTGGTATCGTTCATCAATTTCCGCAATGTCTGCATCTTGATCGTGCTGTTTCCGATGTCGCTGCCCGTTTGATTGCTCAGCAGTTCGAGCAGTCGCGGCGGCAGCGCGGTCGCGTCGAAATCCTGGATGCGGAGGAGCGACTCGAATTCCGCCGGCGTGAACGGCCGATCGGCCGGGGAAAGATAATCGTTCGGATCGATCAGGTACGGGTTCGCGAACAACGTCGGGAGCGTCGCCTCAACCCCGGGTTTGGCGTAGGGATTGGGTATCGTGGTCTGCAAATCGCCGATACCCCAGGAATAATCGCCGCCGTGGTCGTGCAACCAGGCCGCCGGCATGTAGGCGCGATTGCCGAGATAATCGTAACCGACTTTGCCGTACCCGAACAAATCGGGAAAGGTGCCCCGGAAACTTCCCGTGTCGCCGGGGCGGACCCCGTCGAGCGGATAGCCCATCAATGCGGGAATTTCGTAATACGGCAGTTGGGGGGACAGGGCGACACTCAAATACAGCCGGTCCATGATCCCGGCCGTCGGGGTCGTTTCATCGCCGTACCGGCCCGGCTGATCGGCTGTTCCGTTGAGAAGACGGTTGAAGGCGTTGGGAAAACCGAGCGCGTTCAAAACGGTGTCGAGCCGGATTTCCGCCGGTCCCGATCCCTCGCCGCGACCGGGAAGAACCAGGGTGTCCAGCGTCGCATCGCCGTCGAATTCGCTTTTAAGGTTGCCGCCGTTGTCAAGGACGATGTGTCCTTGCAGCGCCGAATCGTAAACCGGATTTCCGTGGGCGTTCAGGTGGACCCGGCCGTCCAGTTCGCGCACCGTGTAGGAAACGAGCGGCTTGTATTCCTTGCCCTCGGACTCGAAAACAGGGAGGCCGGCGTCGATCCAGTATCCTTCGGAAAACGTATCGCCGTCGTTGTCGACGTCGCCGACGGCGTTGCTCCCGCCGGCCGCCATGTCCTGCGAAAGGATATCCGCCAACGAGCCGGCAATCGCGTCCGCATCGTCGCCGTCGAGGGCGCTGATCGCCAAGGTCGGATTGTCGCCCGTGAATCCGGGATGGTCGAACGGCAGGGGACGCATCACGATTTTCCGCAACAGGTCCGTCGTCATCCCGGGGCCGTGATTCCGCCAGAACCGTACCAGGTCGGGCCGGTGAAAGGAGGAAATGACCCGCTGCAATTTGGCGGCCGCGTCCAATTCGTAATGGGCCAGGAACATCGCGTTCAAATCAGGGGCGGTATAATCGACGTTCATCCGGACGACGTTGTCCCGCAGGAAGTCCGTATATTCGGGATTATTGTTGGTACTCGGCGCAGCCGGGTTCGGTCGCAGCGCGTAAGGAACCGCGTCGCCGTCTTGCGAGGTCAGGACGGGACTGCCGGGCGTGATGGTCGCATCCGGGTCATACCCCATGCCCGTGCCGCCGAACGCCGAACCGTTGATGATGAAATCGAGGCGATCGTTCGGCATGTTCCTGAAATCGCCCGAGAGAATCATGAGATCGTTTTGAAGCTCGCCGCCGGCCGCCAAAAAACTGTTATCCCTCAATACCGGGCGCAACATCTGCGGCGGGACCGATCCCGAAGGGGCGATGTAGACGATACGCACGCTTCGATTCGATTCGGTAAACGTCAACACGTTGCCCATCAGGTCCAGTGTCGAATGGTGGGAAGAGGAATCCGGGGTCATCAGGCTCGCGAAATTACCGCCGTCCGGGAGCGCCACGCTCGACAGCGGTATGGCCAGGATTTGGTCCGTGACCAGGAACGTGCCGTCGGTCGTCGCGAGCGATCCCGACAACGGATCGAAACCGGAATAATTCGGGTGCCCGTAAAGATTTTCGAGAATCGAATGGTTGACCAGCACGGAAGCGCGCGCGCTCAGGGGGCTGCCGACCAGGAGCCGGGTCCCCGCCATTTGGGCGTACTCCCGCGCGTTGTGATTGCCGACGCCCTCGTCGACCGACAGGTCACCGACGTCGGACATCGCTTCCGCTCCCCTGCGAAGATGGTTCGTGGAAAGCATGAACGTGATGATCAGCAGGGAGAACACGCCCAGCAGGGCGAGGACCAGGAGCAGGATCATGCCCTTGCGTTGTCGCGGCGCGGATAAGGATGACGTGGGACGGGTCATGGGGACCTCCGGATGATTTTTTGCGATCGGTTACAGCCGATCCCGGTTTTTCGGTGAGAAATGTCCGATGAAATGTTATAGGTCAAAAACGTTGACCACGCCTTGGATGACGACGAGTTGGTAAGCGGACGCGGGAATGCCGGCGTCCAGCGGGGGTCCGATCAGCGTCAACCGGTTGCCCGCGGTCGGGACGAAACGATACCATTGACCGGTTTTCCGACCGCTCGCATGTGTGGCGACGAGGAACACGAAGCGCGTGCCGGTCAAGTCGGGCGATTCCGTCAACACGATTTCGCCGCCCTGTAAATATCTTGTGAAACCGTTGATGTCAAACACCCGTTCCTTGTCCGAGTCACCGGGGGTCCGGGTGTAACAGACGACGACCGAAAAATCAAGGCCCGACAACTCGGAGACCGGTACGTCGGCGTATCCCGATCCCGTATACGTCGGGGATATCCTCGGCTGGACCGTGACGAACCAGGAAAAATCGCCCTTGCTGCTCGGAAAACCGGCGGAATCCTCCAGAACCGTGCGCCCCCGCTGATTACGGACGTTTTGTTCGCCGCGAACGTAAACAAGGTCTTCCGACCAGGTGAACACCGTTTGTGCTTCCCGCTTTCCCAGCGCACCGCCGCCGTCTTTCAGGGAGGTACGGTAAATCGCAGGACCGGGGTCGCCGTCGATGTCGGGGTCGTCGAAGTGGAAAAATTCGACGCCGTTCTCTGCCGCGACGCCCAACGGGTCGATGAAAATCGGTTGCCCGCAATTCAGCGACGGCTCGCTTCCGGGCGCGCCTTGAGGTTTGTAAAAGTTGCCGGTCTGGTCGGCGCCGACAAAATTGTCGAGGATGCGGTAGGTGTCGTTGCCGTTGCCGTCCTCGATCTTATCGTCCCAGCCGCGGATTTTGACGATGTGTTTCGCCGCGCGGCCGCAATTACCGCCGTACTCCGCGATTGCGGCCCGTTTCAGTTGGTACATTCCGTACGGGATGACGGAGAGCACGCCGAGGAGCCCGACGGCCAGTACGAAAATCGAGGCCAACACTTCGATCAATGAAAGCCCGCTGCGAAAGCGACGTTTCCCGGCATAGTTGATATTCATGATCTTCAGACTGAAAATGAAATGAAACGTGAGGCAACCATTTCGCCGCCTAAAATCCCCCGTAATTCCGGTAATATTCGTTCGCAAACTGCCGGGATTGCCCGATCTCGTCGTCCGTCGGGTCCCTGCCGTCGACGGGCACAACGGGAAAAACTTCGTTGGTTGAAATCATCCCGGTTCTCGGGTCGATGGTAATCCAAAAGTTCGATGCGAGTTCGTAATTGTTTTCCTTCTTGCCTTCCTCGCGAAGCGTGTGAAGCGAGTCCAGGTGATCCCAGTCGCCGATCAGGAAATGGATGGGCCGGGTCGGAAATTGCGGCGGATTGGTCGGCAAACCGACGATCACCCGGTCGATGAATCCGCCGGGCGAAAAGAGGACCGTCACCGAATCGGTTCCCGGATCGAAACATTGGTCGCCGATCCCGGACCAGCGCAGATCGACGACGGTACCGCGCGGCACGTTCCCCGGGGCCGCCAACGACGGGCGGATCGAACGCACCTTCCGGATGACGTGCTGTTGCGGGTGGTTGGGGTCCGTGTTGACCGGGTTCCCGAAAGCGTCGGTGATCAAATGCGTGCCGTCGGTGTAATTGCAGAGACGCCCCCCGATCTGGATGGAACCGCTTGGATACCATTCGGTCACCTTGTTGACGGGGTCGCCGGCGGCGTTCTTGACAATCTCCGTGACGTATTTTCGGAGGTAGTCCCATTCTTCGACCACCGACTCGTCGTCGACGTCGATCGGATTGGCCAAGTCCCAATGGTCGGTTTTATCGTACTTGTAATAGGCGGGATCGCCGTTCGTGACGATCACGCCGTATCCTTCCGGGAGCACGACCGCGTCGTTTTCGTTGAAGCGGCAAAGGCGCATGAGGACACAGGCGTCGCTGTTGTTGCCGGCGCCTTCCAGGTAACGCTCGAAACGGACGCCGACGGGACTGCGGTCCTCCATCGCCTTGAGCCGGGCTCGCTGGAGGACGACCCCAACCGCCTGCGCGGCGCTCCGGGTCCGCTGCGATTCGAGCATCGGTTTCAGGCTCGGCACGGCGACCGCCATCAGGATGACCATGATCGAAATCACGACCATCAGTTCGATCAGGGTCATGCCTTTGAATTGACAACGGACATGTTTATCCGGCGTCTTGGTTTTCATATTGCATTTCCTCCGTCTTTCGTTGTCAATTATCCGTTGTCCATTGTCAATTACTTATCAGCGTTGGTGGTTGTGGACATTATCGTGAAAAGCGGCTTCCGAATAATTGTCGCTCCCATCGACCGGCATACCGACGGGCGAAGCAAACGGGTCGCTCGTCGAAACATCCGGATCCCGGTAAATCCCGAATTCCTTGTCGGGCCCCATCGAAATAATGAGCGGATACGTGTACCAGCCCTTGCGCGGGACGTAGGACGTTTCGATCAAGGGATCGGGAAACCGGGTGATCGCCCGATCGACCGCCTCGATAAGCCGGGGGTGGTTATTCCGAAAATCGTCGTCGTTCCACTTGGCGGAATGATTCGGACCGCCCTCCCAATCGCCGGCTTTCGTCAACTCGGTTCCGCTCACGACGTCCGGCTGCCGGTCCGATTGAATCAAGCCCGGGGCGTAACGGAAAAAGGCAATCGGTTGACCCCAGGCGTCGTGGAACTCAAGGAGCCCGTCGTTGTCGTAATCCCCGATCTCGTTGCCCTTGAAATTCTCCAGCGCCGCCGGGTTCAGGTTCGCCATAATCAAATACAGGCATTCGGCCGAATCGAGATCCGTTGCATTGGGGGGAGTGCCGGTGACACCCGACGGATTGAATGCTTTCAGATAAAAATCGCGAACGGCCGGAATATCATCGGAAGTCCATGTTCCGCTGAGATAAGGATGCTGAAAAACAATGGGCCCCACTTCGATCTCCTGGTATTTACTCGGCATTTCCATGCGCATGATTTCACGGAGCACATGGAGTTTGGCGGCCTCGACGACCTGTTTTTTCTGGGCGTCGGACACGTTGGCCCGATAGCCCGGGGTCGCGGCGAACGTGTTGACGGTGAGGCCCAGTCTGCGATCCTCGTATTTTTCGTAGATGTCGCCGACGGCGGCGTCGAGTTTCGCGATCGTCGACCGGGTCCGCTGGACCTTCGCCTCGCGCTGGGCGACGGAAACGACCGTCAGCGTGACCGCGGCAAGGATCGCGATGATCACGATGACCATCATCAACTCCACGAGCGTGAACGCCTTTTGGAATCGACAGTTGACAATCGACAATCGACAACCTTTGAATTGACAATTGACAATTGACAATTGACAACGGACATGTTTATCCGGCGTCTTGGTTTTCATATTGCATTTCCTCCGTCTTTCGTCGTCAATTATCCATTGTCTATTGTCAATTATTTGAAGGATGCCTGGATCGTCGCCCCGTCGCCGATGTTCGCCACGTTGTCGATGTCCATGGGTGTGATCCCGTTCTGGTTCATGTCGGCGCAATAATTGGTGTTGTCGTCGGCGTCCTTGCGTTCTCCGCCCGGGGCGCTCCGCGTCCCGTTGAAATTGCCGTCGAGGCCGGGATGCACCAACTGGTAGGAATTGGGGTTGAACCACTGGACAATCGGGTCGCCGTTGCCGTCGAGATCGTGAACCCAAGTCGATCCCTTGACGACCGGATTGCTGCTCACGGCGTACGGGATGGCGTATTGATCGACGCCCCCGATGGTGATTTTCGTAAATTTCGGTTCGTAATAATTTTTCGAGCTATCGACGATCTTTTGACCGGCGTAGGCCCTGCGTCGGGCCGAATCCGTGGTTGCCGAGGTTCCGCGGAAATACACGATCGGCATTTTCCGGGCGACCAGGACCGGTTGATTGTTCTCGTTCTTCCTCATGTTCTCTTCGTAGATGATTTCCATGACCGGTTCCTGCCGTTTGGCATTCATGTTGAACGGATTCGAAGGATCGGCCGAGAAACCGGAAAGTCGCGTATAACCGGTGTTGTCGTTATCGGGCAATCCGCCGAGCCAAAACGCGAGGGCGACGGCGCTGTTCGGCGTGCTTGTATTGAAATCCCATATATTACAGGCGCCGCTCAGGTCCTTGAAAAAGTTTTCGGCAAGCGTCGATTCCGACGTGCTGTCGGGGGAATAACGCGGCCACCGTTTTTGAATGTGCCTGTTGATTTCGTTCAGGGCGTTGTTTTTGACGGCGTCGTCGGCACTGTCCAGGCCGGCGAAGTCGGGCGGATATTCACCGTATTTATTTTTGTACATTTCAAGGGCCGTCTCGATGTCGTGGAGGCCCGCCTTGATCTGGAAGTTGTTCGCGGATCGCAGCGCGGCAGTCGCACCGGCCGTTATCAGGCCCGCCAGGATCGTCAGGATGACGATCGCCACGAGAAGTTCGACGAGGGTGAAACCTCGTTTAAGTTGACAATTGACAATTGACAATTGACAACGCTGGAATTGACAACGATTCAGGTTGTCGGGTGCTTGCCTTTTCATTTTTGTAACTCTCTTTTCGTGGTTTTTATGATCGCGGTGAGCAATCGGGATCAATGCTTTCGAACATGCCAGGGGTGATGTATTCGGCGTCTTTCAGGAGCAATAACCAATAGCCGGTTTCATGGGTTTCTTTAAGGGCGATCGACAGTTTATGCACGAAATCGGCCCGGCTTTCCGCCTGTTCGGCTTCATGCACGAGCGCCCCGGTGGCCGTGCCGCTCCTGAGCACTTGTTTTGCGAGAACGAATTCCCGCTTTTCCCCGGTCAAATATTGATACAGCCGCACGATTCGCAAAGCAAAAGTGTAACTTTTATCGCGAACGACCGACTTTTTCATTTTTTTCTTTTCTCCGTTGTCAATTGTCCATTATCAATTGTCAATTTCTCTCAGCTTGACAACGAGGTGATCAGTTTGACGAGCGGCATGAAAAGGGCGATGACGATGAAGCCGACCATGGCACCGAGGAAAATCACGAGCAGCGGTTCGAGGAGGCTCATGAGGGCTTCGGTCAGCGCCTCGACTTCGGCGTCGAACGTGTCGGCGACCTTGTAAAGCATCGTATCGAGTTCGCCCGTCTCCTCGCCGACGTCGACCATGTTGATCACCATGTCGTCGAGTATCTTGTTGCGGAGTTTCATCAGGTAGATCAGCGCCCCGGCGACCGGGATGAAAATGAACGCGTAAATCAGGGCGCCGAAATGGAACGGGGGAATGCTGTATTGTTTCATCGGGTTGGCGATCGTGTCGCCGTCGCGAATCGCCTCCAGGACGTGTTGGTACAATTCCTCGAACACCGCGTTGTCGGACGTTTCGCGCGTGATGTGGATGGCTTCGAGGATCGGGACGCCGGAGGTGACCAGGGTCCCGAGCGTCCGGGTCGTCCGGGCCACGGTCGTTTTTTCGAAAAGCTGCCCGAAAATCGGCACTTTCAGCAGGAACAGGTGCCAGCCGTGCCGGCCGTATTCGAAACTGGTCGTCAGTTTGATCGTGAGCCAGATCAGGATCGGGATGATCGGGATCATGTACCAGTAGTTGACGACCCAGTTGGAAATATTCATCAAAAGGACCGTCATGGCGGGCAAGTCGGTTTCGAAATCCTCGAAGATTTTGATGAAACTCGGTACGATCCAGAGCATGATCCCGGTCAGGATCGCCAGGGCGAAGAAGACGACCGCGACCGGGTAGGTCAGGGCGGCCTTGATCTTGCGTTTGAGGTGTTCGCTCCGTTCGAGGAATTCCGAGAGACGGTTCAGGATGACTTCGAGCGCCCCGCCGGCCTCGCCGGCCTTGACCATGTTGATGTAAAGGCGGTTGAAGGCTTTCGGCGATTTGGCCATCGCCTCGGAGAGCGAGGAGCCGCTTTCGATTTCCGAAACGGTATCGATCAGCGCGTTGCGCAGGGCCCCGGGGGGGGCCTGGTTCATCAGGATGTTCAGGCTCCGGAGGATCGGCAGGCCCGCGTCCTGGAGGATCGAAAGCTGCCGGGTGAAGGTGGTCAGCTTGCTTGAGGAGACACGGCCGAAGGAAAACGTCTTGCCGTCGTTCCTTTTGGCGGCCCCCTTGAGCTTGCGTTCCTTGTACTGCGCGATGCGGGTCACGTGGTACCCCATCTGCCGGATCGTCGCCTGGGCGTCATCCTCGGTCGCGGCCTCGATGATGTCCTTGATCTCCTTCCCCGTCGGGTCGATCGCTTCGAATTTATATTGTGGCATGGCAAGAGAGGAGTTAATAGTGGAGAGTGGAGAGTGGAGAACCTTGGGGTTGACAATTGACAATTGACAGTTGACAACGGACATGTTTATCCGGCGTCTTGGTTCTCATATCACATGTCCCCTGTTTTTTGTTGTCAATTATCCATTGTACATTGTCAATTATTCGACCACTGTTTCGCGAACGACTTCGTCGATCGTGGAAGTTCCTTCGTGTATTTTGGCGAGGCCCGCGTCCCGGAGCGTGTGCATGCCGTTCCGCTGCGCGGCGATGCGTATCTCGGCGGCGGAGGCGTTCCGCTGGATCAATTCGCGGATTTCGTCGTTCATGATCATGAACTCATGGATCGCCGTCCGGCCCTTGTATCCGGTGTTGTTGCAGTTGGGGCAACCCCGGCCGCGGAAGAACATTTTTCCGGCGATGTAGGACGGATCGAGTTCCAGTTCCGCCAACTGGTCCGGAGCCGGCGTGTAGGGTTCCCGGCATTCGGAGCAAATGCGTCGCACGAGCCGTTGGGCCAAAATCGCTTCGACCGTCGCGGTGATCAAAAAGGTGGGGATTCCCATGTCGCGGAGCCGGGTGATCGTGCTGGGCGCGTCGTTCGTGTGGAGCGTACTGAACACGAGGTGGCCCGTCAACGACGCCTGGACGGCGATTTCGGCGGTTTCCCGGTCGCGGATCTCGCCGACGAGGATCTTGTCCGGGTCCTGCCTCAGGATCGACCGCAGGCACTGGGCGAACGTGTTGCCGATATCGGCGTCGATCGGCATCTGCACGATCCCGTCGATGTCGTATTCGACCGGGTCCTCGGTCGTCATCAGTTTTTCCGTCACGACATTCAATTCCGACAGGGCCGCGTACAGCGTCGTCGTTTTGCCGGAACCGGTCGGCCCGGTCACGAGCACGATCCCGTTGGGGCGTTCGATCGACTTGCGGAACTCGCGGAGCAGCACCGGGTCCATGCCGACCTTGTTCAAGTCGAGCATGACGACCGACTTGTCGAGAATACGGCAGACGACGCTTTCGCCGAACAGGGTCGGCAACACGCTCACGCGCAGGTCGATGTCGTTGCCGGCCACGGTCAGGCGGATGCGGCCGTCCTGCGGGAGGCGGCGCTCGGCGATGTTCAGCTTCGCCATGATCTTGAGACGGCTGATGATCGCGGACTGGAACCGGTTGATCTCGGCCGGAAAGTGCTGGACGTGCAGCACACCGTCGAT
>DOMV01000332.1 GCA_003509805.1 Planctomycetaceae bacterium | reverse complement strand
AGAGGAAGAGTAGGCGGAAAACCAACCCGCCGCTTCCGCCCGGTCACAGCCCTGAACGGGCGCGGTTCCGCACTCTTTTCCTGCGCCGCCCGCGTCGTGCGGGTTAGGCCGGCTCTACAAGCCGTAGGCCGAGGCCAGCAGTTTAATCGGGTGCAGCACCGGTTTGTCGACGGCGTTTTCCATTTGGAGTTTGCATGAACTGCATTCGGTGGCGCCGACCCCGATTTGCGTATCCCGAAATGCCTTGAAAAGTCGCATTCCGATGCGCAGGCTGGTTTGGTAATTATCCGTGTTCATGCCGAAATTCCGGGCCATTCCGCAACATCCCCTTTCAAGGCGGCGGACGTTCAGGTCGGGAATCAGCCGGAGGAGCGACTCGGCGTCCGTGGTCGTTTCAAGGGTCGCGTTCGCGGTGGCCAAGGTCCGGCAGGGAGCGTGATATCCGACGGTCAACTCAAGCGGTCGGAAAGACAGGTCCAGTGTTCCCGACCGGGCCAAACGCAACAGGTAGGTACAGATATCGGTCGTGTTCGCGGCGACCAATTCCGCATCAGGGTCGTCGGTAAGATATCGGTATTCGTGGGTCAGGCAGAGCATCGAAGAAGGCTCCAGCGTGACGACGTCATACCCTTGGCGTATCGCGTCCGCGAACACGGCGATATTGCGCCGGGCAAGAATTTCCGCGTGGTATTGGTCCCCGCAGGCAAACGCGTTGTCGCCGGCGGTCCGCTGGCGCGGGGGTACGTAGACGCCGATGCCGTTATGCTGCAATATTTTGACGGCCGCGTCGGGCAACTTCGTGTCGAACAGATTTCCGAACGTGTCGACGAACAGGGCGACCTTCGGGCCGGGATCCCGCGTCGGTTTTGCAAGTCGTTTTGTCCACTGGGCTTTGGTCAAAAAGGAAACCTTCACAAGATCGGGCAGCTTGCGTCCTTGGGGAATGCCGAACAGTTTGTCATAAACCCAGCGAGTCACCTTGTTTTTCAACGACCAGCTTACCGGGCAACTGAGCAGCGTCAGGATCCGGCATACCGGATCGAGGTTGGAAAGCAAGCGGTCGCCGAGCGACATTCCATGTGCCGCGACATAAGCCGCCTTGCATCGAAAAGCCAGTTGGGAAATATCGACTTCCGACGGACATTCGATTCGGCAGGCATGGCAATGAATGCAGGTGTCGGCGACCCGTTTCGAACTTTCGGAAATCAACGTGTCGAGAGAAAGTTTTTTTCCCAACACGTCGCACATCAGGTTCGCTTTGGAGCGGGGAGCGGCCGACTCGTCGCCCAGGACACGGAACATGGGGCACATCCGCGCGTTTTCCAGCCGGCTTCGGCAACGTCCGCAACCGTTACATCGCAAGGTCGTTTCCGTGAAACGGTCCGGGACCCATTTCAATTGCAATTCCAATTGGCTTGCCAGCGTTTGCGCCGTTTCGTCGTTTTCGACGTCCGCGGGGAATGTTTGCACATCCATGAATGCCGTGTCGGGCGGATTCCCGGATTCTCCCGGAAGGCGGATCGCCGAATGGTTTGCCGCATTGCCGTAAAACGAAGGGAAATCGTCCGTTTCGTGCCGGGTACGAAAAGACGGACGAAGACAGGATGTCCACGGCAGACCGTCGGTCACGACCTTGCCCGGATTGAGTATCCGATCGGGATCGAACAGGTTCTTGATTTTTACGAAAACCGGGTAAAGCGTCGGTGCTTGTTTCGAAACATAGCGGCTTCTCGCCAAGCCGCCGACCTGTTCGCTGACGAGCGTGCCGCCGCAGCGAATCACCTCGTCATTGACCTCCTCGACAATCCGTTTGAGCTTGGTGGGCAGATCGGGGGTTTGGCGGTCGAGAATCGGTTGCAGGCAAAGATGTCCGTGTCCGACGTGGCCCGAAAAGGAAACGACGGCTTCGTTGCTTTTGAAAATATTTTGAATCGCATGAACGATCGAGGGCAGCGACTCGCATCCGACCGCCATGTCGTCGAGAATCGGCGTCGCGACGGCCGTTTTTTTCATCCGAAAGAGCGTGACGGCCGATTTTTCCAGCAATTCGAGGAACAAGCGGCGATCATCCGGCCCGAGGAGCAGGCGGCTGTCGAAGCAGCGGAATTCCTCGTGCCGTAATACAAGGACCATTTCGTTCAACCGGTCGGTCAGATCAAGCGGATGGCGACCATCCAACTCGACCAGGAGGGCCGCTTCGGTATTCGGGGGGATCAATTCCGCGAAACGGCGGTCCCATTCCACCAGCAGGGCGATCCGGCGGCGGTCGATCAATTCGCAAAGCGCCGGTTGAAACGGCAGGATCGCTGAAACGGCTCGCATCGCTTTCTCGATGCTGTCGAACGAGAGGACGGCCGCACCGATATGACGCGCCTGTTCGGCAGTTCGTAAACGCAGTTCCGTAACGATCCCGAGCGTCCCTTCGCTACCGGCAAAAAGCCGGAGAAGGTTGACCCGGACATTTCGTTTCGCTTTTTGAATCACGCCGTCGAGCCGGTATCCGCAATTGTCGACCGGAATCCCCCGGTGTTCCTCGAAGCCTTCCCGCGAGGCCGTGGAAATGATCCGATACAGATCGTCGGCGAATTGATGTCCGCGACCATGGACGATTCCCCTGGCGAGCGCAACCTTTCGGGCCATCGATTCATCCGCCGGGGAAAGATAATCGGCCTCCGGGGTTCCCGAGCGCCGCGGGTCGACAAAACGGCGTTCGAGGTCGTTTACAGCATCCTCGGAAGCGGCCGGGAGCGTGTCGTGTTTGAGCCGGAGTATTTCGCCGTCCGCGAGAACGACGGTCATCCCCAACAGCGTATCGCGGGGGGAACCGTAACGGCTCCAGCGGGGACCGGCTCCGTCGGACGCGATGATCCCTCCGAAGGTCGCCGTGGGCGTGAACCCCGGGTCGGGACCATAGAGCCGATCCTGTTTTTGCGCCAGGATCGCGTTGACACGCAGGCGGTTCGCTCCCGGCTGAACGGTGAGGGAATCGTCGCCGAAACGGATCAAACGCCGCATGTAACGGGTAAAATCAAGTATGATTCCCCGACCGATCGCCCCGCCGGCGGTCCCGGTTCCCGCACCCCGCGCATGGATGGGGATCCGTTTTTCCGCCGCATATTGAACACAGGCGACGACGTCTTCGGTCGTTCGCGGCCAGACGACGCCGACAGGCCGGAGTTCGAACAGGCTCGCATCGGTCGAATACAGACTCAGCGTAACCCGATCGCAACGAACGTCGCCGCTGACGAGGCCACGAAGATCATCCTGCAACCGGGCTTGGGCGGAAGACAAAAGGGACATAATTGGGGCTCCCGCCTGTCGCGGGAGCGGTCTATACCGGAAACGCGATGAAAACGAACAGTTGGTCAAGTCTGCCTGCCGTACTCACTCTGCCGCACGCACGTGTCTCTAACTTCTGTTTGTACAATGGCATAAACGGATCGTTCGAGCAGCGGGCGATTGTGCGCGGGAACAGTTTCAGGCCGTTTACGGTCGATGGCACGGCGGTTACGGGAAAAAGTGAACGGCTTTCCGGCATTATACCATAATTCCGGTCAGGAACAAAAGGTTTGCCCTGCCGAAACAGGTGTTTTCCAGAATTTACGGGCCATTCCTGATTGCCGGAACGAAATCCGAATGGACGAAAACCGTTTCGTAAACATAAGATGCGTAAGGATATCGAAAAAGGACCCGTCACTGCGCCGAGACGCCGCCGCAGGCAGTCAGCGTGCAGTCATGCCGGGAAGTTGCCGACAAAACTTTGACGCATCCTTTTCGACCCCCTTGACGCAGGGAGGATTTGGACGATAATTTACGCTTCGTTTGGTGGGGGTGTCCTTACCCGAAGGCGGTCTTTGTGTTCTTCTTCGGTGAAGGGTTGTTCCCAGTGATGAGTTTGGCCCCGTCGTCTAGCGGTTAGGACACGGCCCTTTCAAGGCCGCGGCACGGGTTCGATTCCCGTCGGGGTCATT
>DOMV01000282.1:1835-2663 GCA_003509805.1 Planctomycetaceae bacterium | reverse complement strand
GGATTTTTTCGATCCGCCTTTCCGCCTCCTTTCTCCAGGCGGCATTCGCCTCCCGGCCCTGATAACTGAATTCGCTTTGTGGCAGTCGGCTCTTGTCGAAATTTTGTCCGAAATTGAGGATGGAAAAATCCGCGATCTCGACCAACTGCTTTTGGTAACCGAGATGAATTCCGGCCCTCGCCTGTCCGGCGTCGTAATCTTCCTTGGCCTCAAAGTGAAAACCGTATTCTTTCCACTGCCGGGTCAGGTCGACGATGCGACTCAAGGATTTCGTGTATGGGCTTCCGTTTTTCTCGAAAAGCGGGCATATCTGTCCTCCTTCCGTGGCTGACCGGGCATAAAACCGTGCGAAAAGCACGTCGCCTTTTTGGACGGGCCGCCGGGTCCGGAACTGGAATTGGATACTCCAAGGACTTTTCGGGTCTTTTGTGATTTCGCCTCGAATCGCCGAGCGGATATTTCGACGTTTCGAATCGGCGTCGGTCGGTTGTACCGNNGAGCGAGCCGAATTCGTTCGACGAACCTTTCATTCCGACGATGGCGTTTTCGGGGATGACCGGCACTCCTCCGGCGGGAACCGCGACCGGGGCCGTCGCCAGCAGAAGTAACAGGCAGAAAAAGATAGACATCGGAAAACTCCGCAGTATACGAGGAACAGGCCGAACGCAAACAAACATGACGCTACGCAAACAAACACGACGCTCATTTTATTCTATCGGGTTTCAAATCGCCTGTCGATGGACACCGTGTATCGGCGCGAGGCCCGCGGGAGTCCAACGCTCGCCAACCGCATCACCCGGATGCCGTCGAAAAGCGGCATGGCGTGCG
>DOMV01000282.1:0-1778 GCA_003509805.1 Planctomycetaceae bacterium | reverse complement strand
ATTAGGAATTCTTCGTGCATTCCGAGCGAGACCGTCGGTCGCCAAGCCTGCCAGCGGTCCTCTGAGCCGCCCAAGTCAAGCCGCGAACCAAGAAAACCAAAAACTACGTTGTTGATCATCATGTAAACCTCCGCTTGCGTTTTAGCCTTAGCCTCGGCAACGCGTCTGGGATCGATGCTGGAATTTATATTTAATTATAAAATTGTATACATGTTAATCAATATAGACCGTCAAAATATTTCATACATCGAATAAAAAAACGGCGAATTATCTATATCTTTTTGATATAAAACGAGATACGAAAATAATGAACGAATTGGCACGATGATTGCCCCATATACTTCGGTGGCGAATGCCAGTGGAACTACATTGAGTCGTCGGTCGCGGGTTCGAGTCCTGCCGCTTCCATTCAGCCGGTACTCCGGATTTCGGAAGCGTAGCTCAGTAGGTAGAGCAACGAAACGTTTCACGAAACCTTGTTGCCGCCTTTTGGGGAAAATTATAGCGAGGTAGCCCAATTTGGCAGAGGCGGCAGAATGAGATTCTGCTCAGTGCAGGTTCGAGTCCTGTCCTCGCTATTCCCTGGCCACGTACCCCAATCGGCAGAGGGGACACGCTCAGAACGTGTACAGTATAGGTTCGAGTCCTATCGTGGCCACTGGCAACGAATGCGGGTGGAACTACATCTATTTGAATCCGAATAGTGCGGGTTCGAATCCCGTCGCCTCCATTTGAATCGATACGCGGGGGCGTGGTGGAATGGAAACACGTCGGATGAGGTGTTTCATCGATTTTTTGTCGTTGCCTTTTTGTCCGATAGTGTAACGGCATCACGCCAGTCTTCAGGACTGGAGAATTGGGTTCGACTCCCAAACGGACAACTGGTCGAAGAATGCTTGTTGAACTACATGGTTCCGAGGGGTGTGGGTTCGAGTCCCGCCGTCCCGTTTAGCCGGTACTCAGCGCAAGGGGGACGTAGTTCAAATGGATAGAGCATCGGAAAAAAGTTTCACGAATCCTTGTCTCGGCCTTGACGAACAATACTCAGCGGCAAATGCCTGTGGAACTACATCCTTGGTCGGAAGCCGAAAGGCCGTGGGTTCGAGCCCCACATGTTTCACAAAACCTTGTTGCCGTTTGTTTTTCCTTTTCGCAAAAAAACATGTGCCATTACATCACGGGATTCCTGGCCGGTTCATTTGACCTCAAGGAAGCCAGGATGCTTGCTGAACGATTCTCGATCGTCCTTGATCCGATAGAGAATCGTTCCGTCGCAAAACTCCTGGCCCCGGATGAAGTTTATTTCAATATGACAAAGGGGATGTGTGCCTGCGGAACTGATCTTTGCAATCAAAAAAACGCGGCGCAATGGATCGAAAGCGAATTTCGCCGCCTCGACCGGGACGAAAAGAAACATCGGAAAAAGGGATGGAGCGATGCGAAAATCGAACGGTGGCGGTCTCAGCAAAACGAGATGATACATCGACGCTTTGGTGACGAACCGTTGGAAATCCATCCCGGACCGGATTGCATTCGGTTTTCAGAATTTTTCAACACGCTGTTTGAAGAAACGCTCCAATAAATACTCGAAATTTGCTTCCGGGGAACGATTCATCAAACTTCCCTCTGTTTGATTCTGATACACTGCCGCAACCGGTCGCGGATGCGACACAAGGCTTGGCGGACCGAAGTATCGTTTTTTCCGAATTGTTTCGCGATTTCGACGAGTGAAATATTTTTGTGATAATGCAAATCGATTAGGGCGTGTTCACGCTATG
>DOMV01000386.1 GCA_003509805.1 Planctomycetaceae bacterium | reverse complement strand
TTTGGTCAAGTCCGCCTGCCGCACCCACTCGCCCCTAACTTTTGTTTTTGTAAGAGGTTCAGCGGATCGTTCGAGCGGCAGGCGATTGTTCACGGGAGGATTTTCATGCCCTTCGAAGTATCACGTTCGTGAATGCATTCCAGATGAATACCATGAGAGGAGTATCCGGGTTGTTCTGCGTTTTGATCGTCCTCGTCTCCTTTGAGTTCCTTGAGGGCGTGTCGAATGCCGGTACCGTCGTTTACGACCGGTTATCGGTGCGAGGGCAATCACCGGCCCACGGGACCGTCTCGCCGATGATTCCAAGCGCAACCGAACCACAGCCGGCTCCGTCCGGACTTGCCGTCCCCGCCGATTCCCGACAAATTCCCAGGCAAATTCCCAGGCAAGACGCGGCACCGCCCTCACTCTTGCCGTATACATCCCAATATGCGTCATCGGTACGGTCCGACGGTTTTGCCTATCCGTCTCATCCATCCTATTCACAGTCGGCGTCGTTGCCTCCCATCGAACTGGAACCGGAAACGCTGACAGGAGCGGAATGCATCAATTACGGAAGTTGGAAAAACCAGATCCGGCAAACGTACGAATGGCAAATGTTTCCGGACGGCTTGATCTGGCCCGCCTATCTTGCCGGTGTCAAAGAATCCCGCTTTCGCGGCGTTTTCAACAGGGACGATCAACTCGGTTGGATTTGGGATATCACGCTCGGCGGCCGGACCGGAATCCTGAGGTATGGAAACAGGAACAGCGTCCTGCCAAGCGGTATGCAACTGGACATCGAAGGGGCGGCCATGACCCGGTTGGCGCTCGATAAGGATCGCGATGTCGAAGCGACCGATTATCGTTTCGGGTTGCCGTTGACCTTCGGGAACGAACGCTGGCAGTTCAAATTCTCCTATTACCATGTAAGTTGCCACTTGGGCGACGAGTACATGCTCCGGTACATGAAGGAGCATCCCGATGAAAACGGGCACGGAACGTTGCCGCGTCGCATCAACTATTACCGCGATTCGCTGGTGTTCGGGATCGCGTTCCGCCCGCACCGAGATGTCCGGCTCTACGGGGAAGTCGAATATGCCGTCTACGCCGGCGAAATGACCGAGCGATTCCAGATGCAGGTCGGCGCCGAATATACTCCCCTGTATCCGGCCAATCGTGCGCGTGGAGTACCTTTTCTGGCGGTCAACGGGTTGTTTTTGGAAGAACTCGACTTCGGCGGCAGCGTATGCGTCCAGGTCGGCTGGATGTGGAGGGGACGGCGCAATCAGGCTTTCCGTATCGGTTTCGAGTATTTCTACGGGGCGGACGACCAGTACGAATTCTTCGACGATACGAACAGTAAATGCGGCCTCGGGGTCTGGTACGACTTCTAATCCGAGCCGTTTCTCTTGATCGATATGGCGAAAACCGGTATACTCGTCGTCCCGGTTGTCATCCTGATCGCAACGTCATTCGGCACGTCATTCGGCGCAGCCACCGGCACATCATTATCCAAACAGAAGTCAGGGGACGAGTGAAGGCGGCAGGCGGACTTGACCGGATATTCGATTTTACCGCGTTTCCAGTATATCTTGCCATGTCGTTCGAAAATATCGTCATTCGTGCTTCGGCGGGCTCCGGGAAAACATATCAACTGAGCAATCGTTATCTCCTGCTCGCCGCGGGCGGAATTGAGCCGGAAACCATTTTCGCCTCGACATTCACACGCAAAGCGGCCGGGGAAATCCTCTACAGAATCCTGGTGCGACTGGCCGGGGCGGCTGCCGATCCGGGAAAACTCGCTGAATTGGGTGAGTCGCTGAAAAACGGTGCGACCGAAAAGGACGCACACACGTTGTCGCGCGAAGCGGTTCTCGATTTGCTCGCGAATCTCATACGACGGTTGCACCTCTTGCGGATCGGAACGCTCGATTCCTTCTTCGTCAAAATCGCCCAGGCGTTCAGTTTCGAATTGGAATTGCCGACCGGTTGGATGATTGCCGACGAACTGAACCGTCACCGTTTCCTCGAAGAGGCGGTTCGTCGCGTCGTCGGCGACATGCGGGCCGGAGATTTGGTGCACCTGATGCAGATGCTCACCAAGGGCGAGGTGGCCCGTTCCGTTCGCGCCCAACTGCTCTCGCTTGCGGAAAACCTGATCGAAATTCACAGGGACAGCGAACCGGCCGCCTGGACTGCGCTCAAACGCCGACCGCTTCTTTCGGAACGGGAACTGGCAGATATCCTGGAGCGATACGAAAAGGCGCCGCTCCCGAACGACAAACGTGCCGGCGCCCCCCACCGGAAAGGATATGACAATATCGTCGCGGGCGATTGGAAAACCTTTCTTGCCCACGGTTTCGGCAAAAGCGTCGCGGAAAAAAAATACACCTATTATAAAGCCCGACTCGACGGGGAGTTGATCGACATCCTCGAACCGCTCGTCCGACACGCGGTTGCCGTTCAAATCAACGACCTGGTAAACCAGACGGAAGCGACCGGCGAGATTCTCGCACGAATCGGCGAAGCCTATGAGGAGGTCAAACACGCGCAGCGGTCCCTGCTTTTCGGCGACGTGACCTACCGTCTCGCAAATCCGCGACGCCTCATTTCGGAGTCCTCGCTCATCCACCGGATCGATGCGCGGACCCGCCATTTGTTGCTCGACGAGTTCCAGGATACGGCCCCTTCGCAATGGGAAGTGCTCAGGATGTTCGTCGATTCGGCCCTCTATGGAACCACGACGTCCGGAACGACGGAACCCGGGTCGTTTTTTTGCGTCGGCGATGTCAAACAGGCGATTTACACGTGGCGGGGCGGAGATTCGACGATCTTTTCCGCGGTCGAAAACGATGTACGGCCCCTTCGGGATGACATGCTTCAAACAAGTTGGCGCAGCGCGCCGGCGATTATCGACCTCGTCAACCTTTTCTTCGGCACTATCGATAAAAACGATTGGTTGATCGACCCGTCCAAATCGACCGCCGATGAAAAAGCGGCGCGGAATTGGCGATCCGGTTTCGAGTTTCACGCCACGGCTCCCCGAAACGCCCTGCTCGGCGGGTATTGCGTCATGGAAACCACGCCCCTTGCCGGGACACCCGAAGCGGATGACCTTTTTCAGTCCGGACCGGCCGGGCTTTCCGAAGAAGCGTTCGATTGCGACGCGCCCGACGATGTTGCGGATTACGGTTCCGAGGAAGGCGGGTTCGGCGACTCGGACGGTTCCGGCAACGGTATCGAACGACAACAGAAAATCGTTTCGCTTGCCTACGCGGTCCGGCGCATCGTCGCATTGCATCACCGCGACCCGAGCCGGAGCATCGGCGTACTGACACGAAAAAATGAAACGATCGCCCGGCTGATTTACGGGCTCCGCAAAGCGGGAATCGATGCCAGTGAAGAAGGAGGAAATCCGCTGACGGATTCCGCGGCCGTCGAACTGGTGCTTTCCGCGATGCAGTTGGCCGACCATCCCGGTGATACCGTTGCGCGCTTCCATCTCGCGAACAGCCGGTTGGCCGCCGTTTTGGGATTGAGCGAAAATGCCGGCGATTTTTCCGGGTCGCCGGGTCCCGCGTCCGTTCCCGAAACCGTCGATTGCGGGAGGGCCGCCCGGGCTGCATGGCTTATCCGCGAACGCCTGCTCTCGGAAGGTTTTGGAAAAACCGTCCGGGCTTGGGCGAAAATCCTGGCCGGGGATTGCGATGAACGGGAACTTTCACGCCTGCTGCAACTCGTCGAGGAGGCTTATTTATTCGATGCCCGAAAGGATCGCGGGTTGCGATGCGACCGGTTCATCGACCTGGTTCGAACCAAAGGGGTCGGCAACCCCAACTCGGCGAAAGTACGTGTGCTGACCATTCATCAATCGAAAGGACTCGAATTCGATATCGTCGTTCTGCCGGAACTCGAAGGGCAATTGGTCGGCCAGCCGCCGCTCCTCGTCTGCGAGCGACCGCGACCGAAGGCCCGGATCGGCAAAGTCGTTCGTTACGTCGGCGAATCGCTGCGCAACCACCTGCCGGACGAATATCAATCGCTGTTTGCGGAAGACCGCCGGATACGGATCGAAGAATCGCTCTGCCTGCTCTATGTCGCGATGACCCGGGCAAAACGGGAATTGGTGATGCTCGTCCCGGGAAGAAAACTGTCACAAAATATGTCGCAAAATACGGCGCAAAAAACATCGCAGAAAACGCCTCGTCCCCGAAAGACGTTCGAGGGGATCCTCCGCCGCGGCTTGCTTTCCCCGGAAACGCGGGACATTCCAAACGCCGTCCTGTTTGCGCATGGGAATCCCGACTGGTACAAAACGGATGGGATAGTGTCGCAAAAACGATGCCCGACGGTTTCCGCAGTACCTGAAACGCTGGAGGTCGCCCTCGCTCCGCTTCCGGAACGCCCTCGTCGATTGTTGCGACGTTTCAGCCCGTCCGCTCATTCCGCGCAGCACGAATTCGAGGATGCGCCGGATGCCGACGATCATGGGGAAACGGCATGGGATACCCGAACGGAACGTCTTGAGGTGACGGACGAGACCGGGGACTCGGGCGATTCCGGCCGCTCGTTCGGAAAAGGGGACGAGATTTTGCCGAAACGTTTCAGCCATCGGGAACGCGAGCAGGCAATGTTGTACGGAACGGCGATTCATGCCTGTTTCGAACAAATCGAATGGATCGATGACCGGATTCCCGAAAAAGAGGCAATCGAGGAAATCGTCCGGCGGATCTACCAGGCGGAATTGCCGCCGCGAATCGCCCAAACGGAAACCGAATCGACCGTACGCGATTTTTATGAAATGTGCGCGGCGCCGTCGATTCGTGAGGCGTTGAGCCGGAAAGAACGGGACCGTACGCAATTCCGCGTTTTTCATGAACGTGCCTTCTTGATTCCCCGGACCGAGGGGACCCGATACGGCTTGGTGCGGGGCAGCATCGACAGGCTGGTCGTTTCCTATGAAGGCGAGCGACCTGTCGGTGCGGAAATTATCGATTTCAAAACGGACCGGTTGGACGGCGGCGATTCACGGGCCGTGCGTTCGCGGGCAAAACGATATCGACCGCAACTGGAAGCGTATCGGGAAGCCGTCATGCGACTTTACCGACTCGAAAAAAGCCGGGTGAAGGCAACACTTTTGTTCCTGGATGCAATGAAAACCGTTACAGATCCGTAAATACACTGAAGACTGTTGACATTTCCCGAAGCCGGTCGCGAGCCGTGACGAGCGGTAGGCTCCCGGCTGTGAGGACACGGCGGTCGCCCGTGATTCGGCGCCGTACCGGAACGCCCGCCCANNCCACCGGAAACAACACTGCCCGGCGGGTAAACGGGCGGCTGTGCGGGCTGTGTTTACCAACGACGCAACCGGCTTTGGTATGGAACGGGATCGCGACGCCGACGGATGAGGCTGTGCGGTACACCATCTTACCTGGTCGCGAGTTTCCTTTCCGCCCTGGAAGGCGATCTCCTCGCTCCAGGGAACGCTCAACTCCTCGACCTTTCTCGGCTGCATGAGCGGAACACTGCTGTTCGAGGGGGCGGAAGCGAACAAATTATACAAACCGGGATACGGGATTTTCGAGGAAGCGTCCGCATTCGCCTGGCAAATCAAATATCTTTTTCGGGAACTGAACCTGAAAATCAACGGAACGGTTTTCGGTTGGAATGCGATTGAACGGGGAACGAGCGGCAGTTTCGCGAATATCGTCAACACGGGCAACCGGAACCTGTACGATCTCGCCAATTTCAACCAGTTGTTCGTCAACGTGTCCCCGCCGACGGAAATACCGTTTTGAATGATTGTTTTGAATGATCGTCCGGAAAAGGCCGGTCATCCGCGCCGTATCCCGGGAAAGTGGTTTTCGATCCCGGTCAGGCCGCGAAGGACATCGCTTTTCCGGTAGAAAAAATGACAAAGGGCGATCGCGAGCGCATCGGCGACATCGGCCGGTTCGGGGTATGTTTTGAGAGAAAGCTGGAGTTTGACGGCCCGCTGCATTTGATCCTTGCCCGCATGGCCGCTCCCGGTGAGCATTTTTTTAACCTTGGTCGCCGCGTATGAATGGACGGGGACTCCGGTCTGCGCGGCGGCAAGGCAGATCGCACCCCGGGCATGCCCCATGAGAATGGCCGTCGTCGGCCGATCGTAATGCGAATAAAGTTGTTCAAGGGCAAGTGCCGTCGGCCGGAACGCCTCGATCACTTCCCGGACGCCGTCGTGAATCGCCTTGATTTTTTCCGGGAGCGGATGCCCCTTGACGCTGCGGACGACTCCCGCCTCAAGGAGCCGGACCGTGGAACCGTCGGCCTCGACGACCCCGTATCCGGTCGTGTTCAGTCCGGGATCGACGCCGAGAATGACGGCCATACCGTAGGCTCCTTTGTATTCAAGACAACAATCGCTCGTGTTGTTCCGCCGCATTCATGCCCGATCGATTTTCAACGCTCTTTCCAGGCGGTTCAAAGTCGATTCCTTGCCGAGCAGTTCCATGGCCTCGAACATGCCGATCCCGGTCGCTTTTCCGGTCGCGGCGACACGCAGGGCGTGGATGATCCGCGCCGCCGTGATTTGTTTTTCTTCGAGAAAACGTTCCATGAGTTGGTGCAACGCCTCGTGGCTCCAATCATCCTGCGAACGCAGTCGCTCGGCAAATTCGGTAAGCAGGGGTTTCGCGTCCGGCGCGTCGAGAATCCGTTTTTGCAGGGCTGTCGGATCGTACGACATGTCCTCGTCGCCGACGAAAAATTCATCGAAATCCAAAATGTCCCCGGCGACTTTGACGCGGTCGCCGGCAAAGCGGAGCAATTTCCGTACATCGAGCGCCGTGTCGGGGCCGAACGGCGCGTTTACGAGAAACGGTTTGCAAAGCAAATACTTCTCTTCGACGCTCCGATGCTGCATGTGTTTTTCTTCGAACGAGAACAGCTTGGCCGGATCGAAGGAAGCGGCTCCCCGGGTCACCTTTTCCAGCGAGAACCCCTCGACCAGGTCCGCGGGCTTCAGGAAAAGCTCCGTTTTGTCGTCAAGCGCCCAGCCGACCATCGCCATCGCGTTGACGATCGCCTCGGGCAGATAGCCGACGCTCTTGTAAAAATCGACGATCACCGGATTGAACGTGTCCCGTTCGAGGGAGAGCCCCATTTTGGCCGCGATTTTTTCGCCGTGTTCGAGCAGTTTTTTGAAATCGTTGTTTTTCAGGTATTTGTCGAGCTTGCGCTTGCTGAGTTTCGTTTTGCTGCCCGGCTCGGCGACAAAGGGCAGGTGGGCATAGGCGGGCAAACGGTAGCCGAGCGACCGGATCATGAACACTTGCCGCGGCGTGTTGGAAAGATGCTCCTCGGCGCGAATGACGTGGGTGATTTCGAAATCCTGGTCGTCGACGACGTTGGCCAGATGGTAGATGAACGAACCGTCGGCACGCCGGACGACGTGGTCCTGTTCGGTCGCCCAGTCGAACTCGACCCGGCCGCGAACGAGATCGTCGAGCGCCAGTTTGCCTTCCCGGGGCATTTTAAGCCGCACGACGGCGCTGCGGCCTTCCGCCTC
>DOMV01000250.1 GCA_003509805.1 Planctomycetaceae bacterium | reverse complement strand
GTCGGGATCGACAGGCTTCCCGCCTCGGCCAGCTTGACGGCGTGTTCGGCGTTTTCCGGCGGTGGATCGTGGGAACGGTCGGACCACCATTTTTCGAACTTTTTCCGCGCCCAGCCGGCATGCTCAGGGAAAACCCATTCCGATTGATGCTGATTGAACCCGATGCGATAATCGACCCGCATGGACTTCGGTTCGCTTTCGGCGGCTCCGCGTTTCGTATGGACGTGGTAATAAACTTCCCGAACGTCGTATTCGGTGTCCGTCACTTCGCCGCTCAGAATCCCTTCGTTGGATGCCGTCGTTTCATGGGTATCGCGTTCCGGCAACGGAAATTCAAAACCACAGTCCGGACAAACCGCGACGGCGGCATGAACAATCGCGAGGCATTTCGGACACTCTTTCGCCGGGGCATCGCCGGTTCCCTTGCCGCTTTTTTCCTTGACATGAATCGCATCGACAGGGCCGTGCCGCAGGATATTGCCGCCGTAATCGAGGATGAGGCAGTCGGTTTTCGTATCGTGAAGTCGGAAACCTCGCCCGACCATCTGGTAATACAGTCCTGGCGAAGCGGTCGGACGAAGCAGCACGACGCAATCGATATTCGGTGCGTCGAAGCCGGTCGTCAGTACGTTGACGTTGGCAAGATATTTGAGCGGGCCGGTTTCCGTTCCAAGCAGATCTTTGGCGAACGATTCGCCTTTGAATCGCCGCAAAATGCGTTCCCGGTCGCCAGCCGGTGTATCGCCGGTCACGAGACCACATTCCTGCGACGTAAACCGTTCGAGTGTTTCCTTGATTCGAGTTGCGTGATCAACGGACACACCGAAAATCAAAACACTATGTCGATCTCGCGTCTGATTGATAATTTCACGACAGGCGGCGTCGACGTTATCCGTCGTATTCATGAGTTCGTCGATTTCGGAAGCGACGAATTCCCCGGCGCGAATATGGAGATCACCGCAATCGACCTTGTGTCGCCCCGACTTGCTTTTCAAGGGGCATAAAAATCCCTGTTCGATCAATTCCTTGATCCCGATTTCGTAGCAGATTTCGTTAAGTAGGTTGTCGGGACCGACGAGTGTGCCGGATTTCAAACGATATGGCGTCGCGGTCAGGCCGATCAAGCGAACATTGGGATTGACTACTTTTGCGTCACGAAAAAAGGTTTGATACATCCCTCGAATCGCTTGCCACAGTCCGGCAAGGCGTGGAAAAACTGCATGGCAGAGTGGCATAATCAGGTCTCCTATTGTGTTTGAGATTGGCAGATAGGGGTGTTTGTGCAAGAAAGGTCATGCCGGTATTTTGGAGGAATGAGGGTGAATATTGAATTTCAAGGCGGCTCAGAAACACGCCTGACACCCTCCAAGAAATATGCAGATAATCGCCACTCACCTCAAACTGTATATCTTTAAGTAATTGTGTAGAAAAGACTTACAGCACAAAAAAATATTTATGCAGTTGCAGCAAAAAGCCGACAATTGCATATTGCCAAAATTAACATCTCTCAAAACGGCATTTCGCGCATAAAAAAACACCCACCAACTTCCATGTCAGCGAGTGCAAATGCCACATGTCTGTTTACTGTGGAATATGATTAAGTGTTCAAAACATACTTTTCATTGTCACATTCCGTCCAAAGCATTTTCAAAATTGCAGCGTCAGGGTCGGCAGTGCGACACATTATCTTGCCTTGCACCGATTCTCCCAGCCAGTTCCGACTGAGTCGGTCGAGGCGATAATCGGGACCGTTCTGTGAATGTTTTCCAGACTGATTCTCCGACACACAAATTCTGCTACAACAATCCCGATCCATGAACACTCATGTTCCTCAAGCGGGACGTCCTGCCCCGGAATCCCTTGCCGGAACGGTGGAGCGGGTCACATTCCAGAGCGACGAAACGGGCTTTTCTGTCTTGAAAGTCAAGGTCAAGGGCTTCCGCGACCTCGTGGCCGTGGTCGGAATCATGCCGTCGGTGACGGCGGGCGAATGGATTGAGGCGGGCAGTCGCTGGGAGAACGACCGCGAACACGGTCAGCAATTCAAGGTCGAAACCGTCAGCACTACTCGCCCGGACACGCTGGAAGGCATCGAACGCTATCTCGGCTCCGGCCTCATTAAAGGAATTGGCCCGCATTTTGCCAGACGACTCGTGGACACGTTCGGTGTCGAGGTATTCGATATTATCGAACAGGAACCCGACCGCCTGAAAGAAGTGGCCGGGATCGGCCAAGTGCGGCGAGCCAAAATCACCGGCGCGTGGCATGAACAGAAAGCCATCCGAGAATTTTTTATGCGTTACATTATTCCAGTTCCGACGTCCACATGACGCAACGGAGATTTTCCAGTGGCTGGGGTTAGAACAAGTTTTCCTGCACTCCCACGGCGTCGGCACCGGCCGGGCATTTCGCATCTACAAGACCTACGGGGATAACGCCATTGAAATCGTTCGGGAAAATCCCTACCGCCTCGCCCACGATATTTGGGGGTTTTCTTATGCGTAACATTATCAAAGTGCCCCTTGTCGACCAGACGTTACAATAACTTTCAAGTGGCGTAGGATAAGAAAGGTTTCAAGACCGCCGACGCCGTCGCCGCCAGTCTCGGTATCGACCCGCAATCCGACATTCGCGCCCGCGCCGGAGTGGAATTTGTGCTGGCTCGGCTCACCGAGGAAGGTCATTGTGCCTTTTCCCGCGCCGACTTGCCCCGCAAGGCCGTGGAAATGCTGGGCATCCCCGAAGATATCGTTTCAGCAGCCATTGACCACGCCCTCGCAGAAAAACGGCTGGTCGCCCGTC
>DOMV01000455.1 GCA_003509805.1 Planctomycetaceae bacterium | reverse complement strand
GAAATCGAGCGCACCATGCAGATCCTCAGCCGACGGACGAAAAACAACCCGGTGCTGCTCGGCGAGGCGGGTGTCGGAAAAACGGCGATCGTCGAAGGATTCGCCCAACGTGTCGTCGCCGGGGATGTGCCCGAACTGTTGCTTGACCGGCGGATCGTCGTGCTGGACTTGGCCATGATGGTCGCCGGGACCAAATACCGTGGTCAATTCGAGGAACGGATCAAAGCCTTGATGAACGAGGTCAAGCGGGCCAAAAACATCATCCTGTTCATCGACGAACTCCACACGCTCGTCGGCGCCGGCGGGGCGGAAGGGGCCATCGATGCCGCCAACGTCCTCAAACCGGCGCTTTCGCGCGGGGAAATGCAGTGTATCGGGGCGACCACGCTCGACGAATACCGGAAATACGTTGAAAAGGATAGCGCCCTCGAACGGCGTTTCCAGGTCGTCATGGTCGAACCGGCCAGTACGAAGGAAGCGGTCGCCATCCTCAAGGGCCTGCGGGACCGGTATGAGAAACACCACCATGTCAAGATCACCGATCCGGCGCTCGAAGCGGCGGTCGAACTTTCGAACCGATACATCACGGGCCGTTGCCTGCCGGACAAGGCGATCGACGTGATCGACGAGGCGGGTGCCCGGATCCACCTGAAAACCATGACCCGGCCCCCGGACATGCAGGAAATCGAAAAGGAAATCGAACGCCTCAACAAGATCAAGGAACAGGCCGTCGCCGAGCAGGATTTCGAAAAGGCCGCTTCCCTGCGCGATGCGACCGACAAGGCGCGGAAAAAGAAAAGCGACCTGCAAAAACAGTGGCGCGACAAATCCCAAAAGGCGGGCGGCGTCGTCGACGACCAGGTGATCGCCGAAGTGATCTCGAAAATGACCGGCGTTCCGCTCACGCGCATGACGCTCGAAGATTCGAAGCGGCTGCTCCGGATGGAAGAGGAACTGCACAAACGGGTCATCAGCCAAAACGAGGCGATTGCCGCGATTTCCAAGGTCGTCCGGCGCAGCCGCAGCGGTCTCCAGGACCCGAAGCGGCCCATGGGAAGTTTCATTTTCGCCGGGCCGACCGGGGTCGGAAAAACCCTGCTGGCCAAAGCCTTGGCCGAGTTCATGTTCGGCGACGAGGACGCCCTCGTCCAGGTCGACATGAGCGAATACATGGAAAAGCATGCGATCAGCCGCCTCGTCGGGGCGCCTCCCGGATACGTCGGTTATGAAGAGGGCGGCCAGTTGACCGAAAAGATCCGCCGACGGCCGTACAGCGTCGTCCTGCTCGATGAAATTGAAAAGGCGCATCCCGACGTGTTCAACATGTTGCTCCAGGTCATGGAGGAAGGCCGGCTCACCGACAGTTTCGGCCGGAACATCGATTTCCGCAACACGATCCTGATCATGACGACGAACGCCGGGGCCGACGCGATCAAAAACGAATCGGCGTTCGGTTTCCAGAAGCCGAACGACGACGCCACCTACGAGAGCATGAAAGACCGGGTCACCGAGCAGATCGAGAAACAGTTCCGCCCGGAATTCCTGAACCGGATCGGCGAGATTATCGTGTTCCGCCACCTGACCGATATCGACCTGGGCGAAGTGATCGACCTGGAACTCAAAAAGGTCCGGAATCGGCTCACCGACAAGGGGCTCCGGCTCGCGCTGACCGAGGACGCGAAAAAGCTGCTCATCAAGCGCGGCAGCAATCTCGATTACGGGGCCCGACCGTTACGTCGCGCCTTGGAAAACAACGTCGAGGATCCGCTTTCGGAGGAATTGCTCAAGGGTGAATTCGACGGGAAGGAAGCGATCGTTCTCGAAGTCAAGGAAGTCGGCGACAAAAAACAGTTCGTCTTCCACGGGATGGCGCTCGCCGAGGTTCCCGAGGAATTGCAATCCCAGCTTGAGACGCCGGAACCGGAACAGGCGAAGGAGGAATCCGCCGGGACCGAATCCGAACCGGAACCGATCGGGGCGGACGTCGACTGAAACCGGGAACCCGGAATTTCCGGTTTCGGGTCGTTTCAGGCGCATCCGTTGGTGATGCCGCAAACGACCTGAAATGCTTCCCGTGAACCATCGCGGAACAATCGCTTGTCGCTCGGACGAAACGTGCAACGAGATATTTGCAAATATCTTATGGCGAGCGAATGCGACGGGCAGCCTGCGCCAAACGACCAATTGCACCGCGTTTCCGGTATACCCGTCCGCATATCGTCGATTTATGCCATTCAACGTTCATTGTAGCCAATGCGGCGGAATCTTCCCGGTTCCGGATGAAGCAGCGGGCAAAACGACGGCCTGCCCGTTTTGCAGGCAATGGACCGGCGTGCCGGAAAACCACGCCCGGCCCGCTCCCCTGAACGCGGAAGCCCCGTTGCGGCGTCACTTGGAAGAGTACCGCGATACGGGCAATCCGTTCGAACCGCCGCCGCCGGACGAAGGATTCGTCGCGGCCCCGCGGTCGGTCGCCCAACCGACGGAGCCGGTATGGACGGTTGTCCCCGTCGGCGAAATGTTCTCCTCGGTATGGTTCATGCTCAGCCGTTACCTGATGGAATTCCTGGTATGGGGCCTTCTTGTCGCGGCACTCCTACTCATTTTCTTCCTGTCACTTGGTTTCCTGTTCGCCGGCGTCGCCTTACTTGCCGAATCGTATTCGATCGAAATGAATGTCGAGGCGATTGGCATAGGAATCGTCTCGTTGTCACTGGTTTTGTTTGCCCTGTTTGCCCTGTTCATGGTGATGGGAGCCATACGATGGGCGCTTTTTCTCGCCCGGGGCGGAAAGGGGAATTACGGTCTCCTGTTTTACGGGGGCCGTCACTGGCTGCGCGGTTTGGGGCTTACGGTCCTCATCGGCATTCTCACGGCGGCATGGGGATTCCTTTCCCTGTCGCCTGCGTCTGTCGCCGCTTGGTTCACGGACAGTGCCGAGAGTTGGTACCCCGTATTTATCGTGTTGTTCCTCCTCTGGCAGGCGGGCCTGGTCTTGATTTTCGTCAGACTCGGCTGGAGTTTTTTCTTCCTCGTCGATCGAAACAACGGAATCGTCGAATCATTGTCGGCTTCCTGGCGCTTCAGCAAGGGAAACGTCTTCAGCCTCTTTACCGTCTGTTTTTGCATCGCTCTTCTCCACTGCCTCCTGCTCCTTTGCTGCAACCTCTGGCTGTTCGCCGGCCCATTCTTCCTGGTGATACCTTCCGCAATGCTGTATCTCAAGATGACCGGGCAGCCGAACGTGATGTTCAATCCGGCGATTCACCGCTTGGAATGGTAGGGTTCGATCCGGTAGCTTTTTGTTCCTCGCCGGTATCGGCGTCAAACCGGAAACATGTTTCGATTTCATTCCCCCTATTGGTTTTTACTCCTCCTCCCGTTGCTCGGACTCCTTGTCCGCCGATACCGAAGCCGCGCCGCGGCGACGGCCTTGTTCAGCGATGTAAGGCCGTTGCGGGATGTACCCCGTACCCGGCGGCAACGGCTGCTTTTCCT
>DOMV01000466.1 GCA_003509805.1 Planctomycetaceae bacterium | reverse complement strand
CTGCTTGTCGCACTCACTCGCCATAAGATATTTGTAAATATATTGTTGCACGTTCCGTTCGAGCGACAAGCGATTGTTCGCGGGAACAATTTCAGGCCGTCTGCGGTATAACACGCCGGAATAACGGTCCTCCGGTTGTGGGAAGTGGGAAGTAAGGGTAGAATGCACGGACCGGAAGTTTTTTGCGGCATAAGAAGGTTATCCATTGTATCACAGGAAAACGCTTCTTCATACGCCCGCCCTTTGCCGCCGGGTCCGTTTTCCGCTTGCCGGCCGTTTCTCTCCCTTTTGTGAATCTGATTTTCCGATGCCGATCGAACCGCAAACGCCAACACCCGCACAACCGCAACCGCACACACCCACCCGAACGCAATCGCCGACGGGGGAGCCTCGTTCCCTTTGGAATCGCGGGTTCGTCGCGCTTCTCATCACGCAATTTCTGGTGACGTTCAACGACAACCTTTACCGTTGGCTGATCGTCCCGATCGGGATCAATTGCGTCGGCTGGAACCAGGACGGTTGGGATGATGTCATCCGCTCGCTCGGCGGGGTGACGCTCCTGTTGCCATTCCTGGTTTTCGCCTCGACGGCAGGTTATTGCACCGACCGCTTCAGCAAGCGATCGGTCATCATTTGCGTCAAGATTCTCGAAATCATCGCCGTCCTGATCGGCATCGGGGCGATTCTTTCGCAGCATGTCGGCGGGATGTTGCTCGTTCTGGCCTTTCTCGGGATCCAAGGGGCTTTTTTCAGCCCGTGTAAATACGGCAGCTTGCCGGAACTCGTTCCGCACGAGAAGTTGACCGGCGCCAACGGGGTGATCGCGCTGACGACGATGATGGCCGCGATTTTCGGGGCGTCGTTGGGGGGGCTCCTGTTCGACTTGACGACCAGATTTGAATTTCCCGTCGATCCGGCGACTGGAATCATCGGGACGAAAGCAATCGTCGGGACAGGTGGCACGGTCAATTCCTGGATGTGGATCACGGCCCTGCTGACGATTGCCGTCGGCGGTTTCCTCTCCAGCCTTTTCATCACGAAAATCAAGGCGAGCGATCCGGACGCGAAATTTCCGTGGAATCCCGTTTCGCAGACATGGAAAGACATTCTCGCCCTCTACAAATTGAAACCGCTTTTCATCGCCGCGCTGGGAAGCGCGTTTTTCTGGGGGCTCGGCGCCTTGGCCCAGATCAATATCGACAAGTACGGCGAAACCATCCTGCGTATTTCACAGACACACACAATGCTGCTCCTGGCGGTTCTCTCACTCGGGATCGGGATCGGCTCGGTTTTGGCCGGGTATTGGTCGAAACACCGGATCGAACTCGGGCTCGTCCCGGTCGGTGCGTTTGGAATCGCCGTCGCCGCCGTGTTTCTCGGTTGTACGCCGGTCAGCAGTACCGTCAGCCGGAGTGTGACGATCCTGATTCCGGAATTTCCATTTATCGCCCCGGGGTATCTTTACGCCGCACTGGCACTGGGTTTCCTCGGCATTTGCGCGGGCATCTACGATATCCCCATGGCCGCGTTCCTCCAGGACCAGGCTCCGGCCGAAAATCGCGGCCGGATTCTCGCCGCCGTCAATTTCTTTTCCTTTTCCTTCATGCTTTTCTTTTCCGGCGGCCTCTTTCCCGTGTTGGCCCTGAAGGAATTGGCATTCCGGTTCCATCCGGCGCAATGGTTCGGGGAGGGAAGCGGGTCCGGGGAGGGAATCGCGATTCCGCCCGTCGAACTCGTGGTCCCGGGGTTTAACCTTTCCAGCAACGGCGTTTGGATGGTTTCGGCCGTGCTCGTACTGCTCGTTTTCCTGATGCTCACGATCCATTTCCTGCCGCAATTGATCGGCCTGGTCGCCAACCTGATTTTCATCCTGTTTTACCGTCGCCGGGTCGTCGGGCTTGAAAACGTACCCAAGGAAGGACCGATCCTCTTCGTCGGAAACCATGTCAGCTACCTCGACGGATTCATGCTCTACACCGCTTTGGCGAGGGAGCCGCGGTTTTTCGCCCATGCCGATTACGTCCGGCATCCGCTCGTCAGTTACCTTGCCGATCGCGTCCGGGTCATCCGCGTCCTTCCGGGAAAAAAGGTCGTCGAATCGCTCAAAGAAGCCCGCAAAACACTCAGGGAAGGCGGTTCGCTGGTCATTTTCGCCGAGGGCGGAATCACCCGGACCGGGGCAATCAGGCATTTCGAGCCCGGTTTTCTCGCCTTTCTCAAAGGAAACGAAAACGTCCCGATCGTTCCGTTTTATATCGGCGGTCTTTTCGGGAGCATGTTCAGCTATGCTCATGGCGGTCACATGACCCTTCGCCCGCGCCATCTCACGGAAAGCGTTGTCATGGCCTTCGGTAAGCCGATCCGTGGACCGATCCGCGACCCGCAACAGGTCCAGCAGGTCGTCGAGGAACTCGGCGTCGACACGATGCGCGAATACAACCGCAAACCGCTGCCGATTCCGCAACGGATCATGATCCGGCGCTGCAAGCAAAAAGGCCGGGGATTGATCCTCGCCGATTCGCTCGGCATCACGTTGAGCGGATACAAATACTTGGCCGGCGCGTTGGTGGCCCGGCATCTGCTCCGGGAAAACGTACTCGGACCGGAGGACCGGAACGTCGGCACGCTCGTCCCGATGTCGGTCGGCGGAATGATTACGAATGCCGCGCTGGCCCTCGACGGTCGGGCCGTCGTGAATTTGAATATGACCTTCGGGGCCGATACGCTCAATTATTGTATCGGGAAGGCGGATATTTCCCATGTGCTCACGAGCCGGCGCATTCTGGAGCGTTTTCCCGATTTGAAACTCAACGCCAGAGTCGTCTGCATGGAGGATCTCCTCCCGAAAGCCCCGAAATTACAGCGTCTCCTGACCTATTTGCGGGTGATTTTGACACCTTCCTGGATTCTCGAACGTCAGATCGGTCTCCATCGCATCAAAAAAGAGGATGATTTGGCGATCATTTTCACTTCCGGCTCGACCGGGCGGCCGAAAGGCGTCCAATTGACCCACGAAAATGTCGGCGAATGTGCCCGGGCGTTTTTCGATACGGTCGGGATCAAGCCGCACGAAAAAATGCTCGGCATCCTCCCGTTTTTCCATGCCTTCGGGTATGTCGGCAATTTCTGGATGGTCGGCCTCAGCGGTTGTGCGGGCATCCTCCATTACAATCCGCTTGAGGCGAAAACGATCGGCGAACTGGCGAAAAAATACAAGTGCGATTTCATCCCGTGTACGCCGACTTTCCTCCGAAATTACCTGCGCCGTCCCAAGGAGGATTTCGCGAACGTCGAAACGGTGCTTACCGGCGCGGAAAAGCTGCCAATCGATTTGATCGAAGCCTGGGAAGCGAAGTTCGGACATCGACCGAGCGAAGGTTATGGAACGACGGAACTTTCGCCCTGTGCGGCCGTCAACCTGCCGCTTGATCGTCAACGGGGTACATACCATCCTTATTTACGCGACGGCTCAATCGGGCAGCCGCTCCCGAATATCGCGATGAAGGTCGTCGACATCGAGACCGGCGCCGATTTGCCCACGGACGGAATCGGCATGATTGTCGTCAAGGGCCCGATTGTCATGAAGGGGTATTACAAGGACCCGGAGAAAACCGCCGAGGTTATCAGGGACGGCTGGTATTGGACCGGGGACGTCGGCCGTCGCGACGCACAGGGATTCGTGATCATTACCGGCCGGCAAAGTCGGATTTCCAAAATCGGCGGCGAGATGATTCCGCATGTGATGATCGAGGAGAAGATAGGGCGAATCGTCGCCGCATCCGCCCGGGACGGGGACGCCGTCGCCGAACCTGTCGCCGAGTCCGTCGCGGTGGCCGTCACCGCGTTGCCCGATCCGGTGAAAGGGGAACGGATTGTCGTCCTGCATCGCAAATTGCCGATTGCTCCCGCCGATATCCGCGCCGCCATGTTGGCGGAAGGTTTTCCGCACCTGTGGATACCTGGCGCGAACGCTTTTCGGGAAGTCGAAGCGATTCCTTTGTTGGGAACCGGCAAGCTCGATTTGCAGGGCGTCAAAAACCTGGCCGTGCGTTTATTTGCCGACGGACAATGAAGCGTGGGCAGGGAAACGGACAAATGAAAACCGCCTCGCTGCCTGAATATACCGTAAACGGCATGAAAATCCTCCCACGCACCGTCGCCTGCCGCTCGAACGATCCGTTTATGTCATTAGACCAACAGCCGTTAGGGGCGAGTGAGTGCGGCAGGCAGACTTGACCAAAGGTTCATTTTCATCGCGTTGCCTGTATATCCGTATCCGGGAACCGTTGGCCGCCTGTGTTATTTGCCCGTCAATTTCAGGTTGTCGATCCAAAAGGTGACGGCGGAACCGCTTGGTTTGCCCCGGAGTTCAATCCATTGAATCTGCCGCGGTTTTTGCGAGGAACCGGCAACCGCCCATTGATCGTCGCCCGCGACCGGAATCGTGAGGTCTATCCAATTTTGGCGTGCCCGGGCATGGCGGACGGCAAAATCGGAAAAGGATTTCGGCGACAGTTCGATGTAGTCCGATCCTTGCCCCAAACGCAAACGGAACTCGGCCAGTTCAAACGGTCCCGGCGGGTCTCCGTACGTCGCGGCATCGACGTTTGCATTCGCGGTTTCCGGCATGAGAAGGCAAAGTCGGATCGCGTCGATCGAATCCGTCGTGCAATCGCCGTTTTCTCCGAGCGTTCGCGAAAGGGCGAATGTGCCTTTTCCCTTGGCTTCGATTTTAAGCGAAACGTCGTGCGGCTCCATGGAAACCGATCCCTCGGCCTGCAAAACGGCGCTGAGATCGTCCAGCGCGGCGCTTGCGTCGTCCTTGGCCTGCATCGGATTGCCGTCGGAGCTGAGCCGGAGTTCCGTATCCGGGGCGGAAACGAATGCGAATCGGCGGATATCGCGATCAATCAGCACGTGATCGAGCGTCCCCACAGCCGGTTTCGCCGGGCTGGAAGGCGAGAGAACGACGGTACTTGCTCCTCCGTCCGGTACCGTTCCAGGAGGTACGTGGGTAATCGAGAGATAACCGATGATCGCACCCGCTATGAGGAGTCCGAGAAGGCCGCCGCCGAGGAGGGAGCCGGTAAAAAGCAGTAAAGACGTCTTCGTATCCCCGCCGGCGGAAGAAACCTGCGCGGTGCGCGGTTGAACGGCTGCTGGAACCGTTGCCGGCACTACTGTGCCCGGTGCCGATATTACCGCCGGGACTCGGTTTCTGGTGCGCATTTTGAAGCAGGAATTTCCTTATTGGAACGTAGTGTAGGTAAGTAATAGGTTCAGATCTTTTTTACCCTAGTTCAAGGGTTCCTAATAAATAAAGCCACTGAAAAATTATTTTTGAGCATTTAAGTCTGTCCTGTAAAACGGGGACATTATTTTGCCTGACAACTAGCACTGCTCTGCATNNGGTTGCACGACCGGTGCTACAGCCGGTTTTCCCACCCGTGCGACAGTCGGCGGATTGACCGGCTCCGATTTGGACACCATGTCGAGGGAAGGGGTGCTTACAGCAGCCGGGGGGGGGACTTCGGGCGCCGGGGGCGATGCTTCAGGGCCGGGCGAAGGAGGATGTTCCGCCTGCGGCCCGGCCGGACTTTCGTTTTGTGCCGCTTCGTCGATGTCGATGGGAACGACCGGTTCCTCCTGTGATTTTTCCGGGACCCGCAACGACCGCTCGCATTGGTTGCAGCGGACGACCCTGCCGGCATTCCGATCCGGTAATTGGTATTTTTTTCCACACAGGCAGCGGAAAGCGATCATGGCGTATCCCCTGTCGAGGCGTCGGGAAACACCCTCGAACGGCTGGAAGAGAATGTGAATGAAAATCGATTCGAAAAACCGGTCCTTTGCTCCTCTTGCCGACCACATCACGAACCGGCGTTCCTCGTTTTCATCATATACTGAAGGCTGTTGAAATT
>DOMV01000467.1 GCA_003509805.1 Planctomycetaceae bacterium | reverse complement strand
TCATTTCCATCGCGTTTCCAGTAGACACCAAATTATCCGAGTGTATGTAATTTCACTCAAAATAATTTCGCTCAAAGTAAGAGGCAAAGCATTTTTCCGTTTCCCAGAAAGACACTTTGGCAACCGGAAAGCCGAAAGACGCGATTTTGGTAAAAATGAACTCCGCCAAATTCTCGGCCGTCGGGTTTTGCGGAAATAAAACGAGCGGCTCCCCGGCGTCGCACAGAGGAAGAACAAGCGGATCGTTTTCCGCCAAAAAGGTCCGATGGTCCAGTTCCGACTCAAGCCATTCCCCGACTGCCCGTTTCAGTTCGCCGAAATCAAGCACCATGCCATCGTCGTCGAGCACATCGGCGGACAATTCAACGCGCACTTTCGCGTTATGTCCGTGCAGATGGGCGCATTTTCCCTCGTGATTCAATAATCGGTGACCGTAACAAAAACTGAAATCACGAGATACCGTGTGCATGGCCGGTTTTTGAGCAAGGCGCCGGAGCAAGGGCGCCGGGCGGGTTGGAAAACAAAACCAGTATACTCCCGGCCTGCGAAGGGTGAAGCGGGGGACAAGGAGGAAAAATGACCTTGCATCGGGCGGGAAAATCGGCTATGGTTCCCGGACGTTTCCGTCGGATCGATAAATCATTCCCGTTTTGCCAGGATTCGGATGAACCATCCACGTCTTCGACATCACTCCTTTCCGCTTTGGCTTTCCTCCGCCCTGTTGCCGGTATGTTTTGCCGGCTGCACGGTTCTTTCGACCGAACGAGGGCCTCAAGCCGTGAAAGAAGGATTCCTCGAAAAGACGGTCAACACGTTTCGACGGTATCCGCCTGAAAATACCGAAGACGTGTATGTTACGCACGGAGAAACGCCGCATCGTCACATCGCGGAAAACACGCCCGATGACGCCGTAACCCCCACCTCCCCGAAAAAACGAGCTCCCTCCACACAACAAGGCGTACAACAAGCCGCGAAACAAGCCGCGAAACAAGGTGTAAAACCGGCGGGAACGGTTCCGGAAAAAGAAAAGCCGGTCCGATCCCGGTCCGAATCGGGGACGGTCGCCGTGTCGCGGAAAAACGGCATGGCTCAGGAAAACGGCGTCGATCCGGACCGGGTTTCCCCTCATGCGCAGGCGCTGGCTCAGCTCCAGGCACAACTCGATGCCCGGCAAGCCCAACTGGCCGCGAAGGCGTCTTCGCCGGGACCATCGTCCTACATGGGTTCTCATACGGATTCTGATGCGGGCTCGCCCGAGGCCACGGTCGAAGAAATGCTTCGCGCCGCCGCACAGTTGGCCGCCCAAGAGACGGGAAACGACGATTCGATTCCCGCGCAGGTTGCTTTCGCCGAGGGCCCGGGAACAGTGCCGACTCCCGTCGACGATTCGCCGACCGCTAGCCCGCGGAATCCGGCGAACCCGGGCGGTGACGATAAAACGGTCGCGGAAACCGTCAATGCAACCGTCGATGCAACCGTCGTTTCCCGAAAACCGCTTCAATCCGAAACGGAAGCCAAGGCGGGAAACGAGGCGACGGCGGAACAGAAGACGGCGGGGCAAGTGGCTCACAATACGGCACCGCTGCCGCCGAGCGTCGACACGGATGTAAAATCGTCAAAAACCATTGTCAATAAAAAAGATATGCTTGCCCAGCCGGACGCTGTCGCCGAAGGGGCTCGTCCCGAAAGCGGTTCCTTCGCGGGGATGCGGCATCGCCACTCCCCCCCTTATGAAGAACCGGACCGGTCGGAGAGCATCGTTCCTCAAGGCCGCTTTTCACCGTTGAGCGGAACCCCTTCACTGCTCGATTCGACCGGCGATTACGGTGATGATTCCTCTTATTCCGGCCGGATCACCCGTACCGTCTTCAATCATCGCCCCGAAAACGCCCCCGCGTTTTCGCAGGCAAGTTATCATGCCCCCGTCGGTAATGCGGTCGGCAACAATACCATCGGCCGTAATACCATCGGCGGCGTCTTCGATCGTGCGGACAGCAATCGTCCGGGCCTTTCCTCCGGGCACATGCGGGGCGATTCGTCGATGCGGGGCCAAGCGGGACGGAATTGGGAAGAATCGGCCCGACTGGCAGCCGAAATGCTGAGAGATCAAATCGAAAGCAATCCGGCAAGCCGCAGGACGTCGCAGGACGAGGCTCGGTTGCGGCTGTTCGAAGCGATCCTGGGCAATCCGCGCGAGTCCGCCCGACCGATCAAGTCACTCGAACCGAGCGAACGCAATTTCTGGGCGAATGAAATGCTCGGTATCTCCGCGTTTCTCGATGACACCAACTACATGGAAGACCGGGACCGCCGGGCGGCGGTCGCCTATTATCGCGAGGAGGCGAGCAAGGAATTCAAGACCCTCTGCCCGCTGAAAATACGAAACATGCAGTTCGTCGCCGATTGCCAGGGATTCGGTTCGATCAACGCCCATGCCGGGGATTACCTGGCCGGCCAGATGGTCCATCTTTACCTGGAATTGGACAACCTGACGGTCCGCGAGACGGCAGGCGGATTTGCGACGCGGATGAACGCTTCTTATGAAATCTGCGACGGCGAATCCCGCATCGTGAAACATGAAAAGAACGTCGAGGCGGTCGGTAATTCCAGCAGTTTCCGCCGCGATCACTATCTTTGCCTTTCGCTGGAATTGCCGGAAAACCTCGCTCCCGGGAATTACACCTTGCGTCTTTCGATTTGCGATCAGCAGCACGATTCGCACCAGACGGCGGAAGAACAAATCTCCTTCCGGGTTCGTTCCCGACTTGTCGATTGACGCTTGCCTCCCGCCGTGGGCCATTTGTCGCATGGCCTTTGGCAGGCATCCTTCTGGCAGACATGCTTTTGGCGGGAAGCGTTCAGGGATCGACAAACGAAACGGGAATCCTGCGCGGCATCAACCGATGGATCATCGCCAGTTTGAAGTACGTGTCGATCGCGATCCGCTCTTCCTCGCCGATCGTATACCGGATCGAACGCCCCAGGTAGTCGTGGAGCCTTTCGAGGGAAACGGGCGACTCCGAGGCCCTGTCCGCGACAACGCCGGCGATATCCTCGCACCCGCGATCCCGGGCCGACTGGAGCGTTCGGGCAATGGCGACATCGTCGCGATGTTTGTCGTGGCAGGCGATCCAGGCGGCGAATACGAAAGGCAGCCCGGTTTTCTCCTTCCACAACGTCCCGATATCGTAACGGTATTCCCAGGGTTCCCGTTGCCGGAAACGCAGTGCCGGGTCGCCGATCAACAGGAAAGCGTCCGTGGGCGTTTCCATCGGATCGGTATTCTCCGCAAGTTGGTATTGAACGGGGCGGACCCCGTAAAATTCGCGAAAAAGAATCTCCGCGAGCAGGACGCTGCTCCGGGAGGAAACGTCCATGGCGATGTGACGCAGGGATTCGAGCGGGCGTTTGGCGTAGATCAGGACGCTTTCGACCGGGCCGTGGCAGGCGATGCAGGCATTCCCGAGAATCGATCCGGTCGGCAACTCCATCAGGGCCGCCAGAGGCGTCAGGGCGATGTCCAGGTGATGCGCGATAAGCCGGAACTGCAACTGTGCGGGAATGTGGGATGTCAGGACCGATCCCGGGAACATCTCCGGCAGAAAACGGGTGAGGGGCCACGCGTTCGCATAGGGCACCGAACCGATTTTCAGCGGTAAACGGTCGACTGTCGGTGTGTGATGTTGACGGGAGGGCATGAGGAATACGGAACGCGATTGAAATTTCACAAAGCCGAGGGTGAGCCGCACGGATGGCGACACCTCCGGTTGTCCGCTACGGACCCGGCTGTCCGCCACGGACCTGGCTGTCCGCCGCGGACCCGGCTTCGGTATAAAAAACGGGAATCAGGGGACCGGGATCCCGTCGGTATCGGAAAAGACCCGGATGTTGCGCAACGTCACGAAAACGGCGTCGCCCGGCTCCAAACGTAACTCGGCCAGTTCCTGGTGCGTGATTTCGGCCGCGAGATTCTCGTCGGGAGTTTCATCGGGACCGTCTTTGGCACCGTCGTTGGCACCGTCTTCGGTTTCGATGGCCAGATCGACCCGGACCCGGGCGCCCGCCGAGTGGACGCGGAGAACGGTCGCCGCCGCGCTGATCGATTCGCCTTTCGATTCCCGGGAAAGCTCCAGATCGTGCGGACGTACAAACACGGAGGCGTCGCCTTGGTCGATATCGACGAAATTATGCCCGTCGACCTCGTATTCATATTTTCCGAACTGGATTTTTCCCTGTTCGAGCCGACCGCGGAACTGGTTGACGGAGCCGAGAAAATTCATGACAAACCGGGTTTTCGGCTGGTGAAAAACCCGGTCCGGCGTGTCGAATTGTTCGATTTGACCGGCCCGCATCACGGCGACCCGATCGGCCAGTTCGAGCGCCTCATCCTGGTCGTGGGTGACGAAAACGCTCGTCAGGTG
>DOMV01000285.1:7536-7932 GCA_003509805.1 Planctomycetaceae bacterium | reverse complement strand
TTTCAGGCCGTTTACGGTATAGCGATCCGTGAAAAACGTGTGCCGACGGCGCTCGCCGGTTCAGTCGACGGCGCCGATGATGTCCGTGCCGACCATCGGTCGTAACACCTCGGGGACGACGATGGAACCGTCTTTTCGCTGATTCAGTTCCAGGATAGCCACCAAGGCACGGCTGATCGCGATTGCCGTCCCGTTGAGCGTGTGAACGAATCGGGTTCCTTTTTCCCCTTTGACCCGGTAGCGTGCGTTCAAACGCCTAGCCTGATAATCGGTACAATTGGACGTGCTCGTCACTTCGCCATACCCGCCGCGCCCGGGCATCCACGCTTCCAGGTCGTATTTGCGATAGGCCGGTCCGCCGAGATCGCCCGTGGCCGTATCCACCACTTGGTAAGG
>DOMV01000285.1:208-7512 GCA_003509805.1 Planctomycetaceae bacterium | reverse complement strand
GGCAAGGTGAACGCGAACATTTCGATTTTCGTGAATTGATGCACCCGGTAAAGTCCCCGTGAGGCTTTACCTGCGGCGCCCGCCTCGGTCCGAAAACAGTGGGAAAGACCGCAAAGACGCAAGGGCAGGGTTTCGGCATCGACCGTTTTACCCGCCAGGATGCCGCCAAGAGTGATTTCGGCCGTTGCGACCAAACTCAAATCGGTTCCGTCGATGCTGTAAATCTGCGTTTCAGGACCGCGAGGACTGAAACCGGTTCCTTGCAGGATTTCATTCCGGGCCAAATCCGGCGTTGCCATCGGAGTAAAACCCGCCGTGATCAGCGTTTTGACGGCATAGTGCTGCAAGGCGAGATCGAGCAGGACGGCCTCGTTTTTGAGGAAGTAAAAACCGGCTCCAGCGACATTGGCCCCTGATTCGAAATCGATCAAATCGTGTTTTTCGGCGAGTTGAACATGGTCGAGCGGCTGAAAATCGAATTCGGGGATCGGTGTTTTACCGAGTGAAAGCCGTAAATTGGCCTGATCGTCGGCTCCGATCGGTGCGGCCGGATGGGAAAGGTTCGGTATAAGTCGTTGAATTTCATCGATTTCCGATTCGGTGCATTCTATTTCCGCTTTGACGGTCAGGGTCTTCTCGCGGAGAAGCCGCCCCTGTTCTTTTTTCGCCTCTTTCTCTCCGGCCTCTTTAACCTGGGCGATACTTTTTGCGACCGCATTCGCCTCGGTATTCAACCGTTCGATCTCGGCCTGTTTTTCCTTTCGCAGATGTTCCAGGTCGACCAAACGATCGACATCGGCCGTCACATTACGGTTCCGGCAATTGGTTTTGACGATATCGACGTTTTCAAGAATAAATTTGCGATCAAGCATCGGAAAATCGTTGGAAGTGTCGGGAAAAGACCGACGTGCTGATGTTGGGAACCGTTTTGAAAATTTCGTGGAAAAATTTTCGGTCTTCAGGTTGAAAACCGAACAGGATGCGGTGTTGTGAGGCGGGCGGCTCGCCGCCTGAAGGGCCGGACCTATACCGGGAACGCGGCGAAAACGGACATTGGGTCACGTCTGCTTGCCGCACGCACTCGCCCCCACTCCCGGCCGGTCAATTAGCTGACGATCGTTCGTTGAAAAACCGGCACGGGAACCCCGGTGCGTTCTTCGCCGTGCCGCTTTTCGCTGCCTCGCTTCGGGCTCACATGAAAACTTACATGTTGGCCCGATACCTTTGGGCACGTTCCTTTTGGCCGTTATCCTTGATACGCTCGATCACCTTGTCGAGGGCCGGTCCGAAAAGTTCCTTGTTCGGCCTCCTCATGTTGTCATGGTGTGCAATGTCAATGATCGTCCGGCAGGCATTCTGTTGCAGATCGTTGTCATCGATGTATTCGAGCGCGAATTTGATCGAATCGACGTCGCGTACGGCGGCGGTACGATCCAGAATAAGGCGTTTTTCCTCGACACGCGTTGCGAGCCCCATTCCTTTGCGGAGTTTCGCGACCTTGTTTTTGCCGGAAATCCTGATCCCGATTTCCTCGTCACGGAGCGAGATGACCCGCGCAAAAGCCCGCAAGGCGGCAATTTTGTTTTGGTCGGACATCCTGGCGTTTTCGGCAATCGCGAGCAGGTCGTCGGCAACGACCGCGTTGGGCCAATTACACAGGGCACGCACCGCGATGTTGACGTTTTCACTCATTTTCAACTGGTCCTTGATGATTTCAAGGGCGGCGTTGCCGCCGATACGTCCGATCATCGGGAGCAGTTCGGCCGTGTTTTGCGGTCCCATCATCTTGACGACGGGTTCCGCGTCCCCTTCGCACAGCCGGGCAACGATTTGCTCGGCGACGTCCCGTTCGCGACTCGGCGGGATCAGGAGGGCGACGNNGCGACTTTAACAAACGCGGGGATGTCCCCTTTCGACGCTATCCGCTCGGCGGCGGCGAGCAGTTGCACGCGGTTATTCACCCCATCGGCGGCCGCCCGGTTCAGGATCGGACCTTTCGCTTCCCGCGTCGCGCGTTTGGAAAGGAGGTTGGCGAGCGTTTCGAAGCGGCCGTTATCCTTCTCGGCGCCGAGCGCCTGGAGCAAGGCTTCGTCAAAACCCGGGGCGGCGATCCCGGTCATGACCCATTCGGTTTTGTCGCGGTCGAACGAGAAGAGCATGTCGAGCAGGAGCGGCAATTCTTTGGCGGTACCGACTTTTTCGAGGGCGAAAAGAGCCGCGTAACGGAGATCCTGATTGTCGCTCTTGGCCGCTTCCAAGACGTCCGGGAGATACTTGGACGCTTTGCGGGTCTTGACGGCCGTGAGTGCGCGGACCTTTCCCTCAAGTGATTTGCCGTTGAAATCCTTCATAGCCGCGTCGAAATCCTTCTCACTGAAATAGGCGGGCATTTCTTTTTCCGTGCCGACCTCCAGGTTCGGTGTCCGGGAAGCCAAGGCGTCGGCGATCGTCTTGCCGCGCACTCCGTCGGCCGATTCCAAGGCTGTCCGCAATGCCGCTTCCGCTTCCTTTGCGGGATTCAGGGCCAAGGCCCGAGCAGCGCGGTCGCGAATCCGCAAATCCTTGTTTTCAAGCAATTTGGCGATTGCCGGAATGACCGAGGCGTCCCCGGTCCACTGGAGCTGCTGGAGGAGCCAATACTTCGTTTCCAGCGGAACATCCTTGTCGAGTTGTGCGGCCATCAGCCTATTGACTTCGTCCAGCAGCTCTTTTTTGCCGGGCGCTCCGGCTTCCATGCAGATTTTCTGCCACGCTTCCTGCGATTTTTCGCGGACGGACATATCATCGGCCCCCATATCGGGCAGGAGCTTTTCAAAACTTTCCGCCGTCGTTTGCGCCGAAGCGACCGTGAACAGCAGGAGGAACATCATCAAGGAATATGATACGTGTTTCATTGTGTCTCAAAAGGTTTATTGTTCAAAAATTTTTTACACCGACTACCGGCCCGTTTCCTACACCTCGATTCCGTAAGGGCTCCGTTGCGGCCGGGAAACCATGCGGTTGGCCTGTTCGTCGTCGATAAAACAGGTGTTATCGGGATCCCATTTGAGCGGTCTGTTGAGTTTATAGCAGATGTTGAACAACTGGCAGACCGCGGCGGTCCGGGCGCCGTATTCGAAATCCTGGAAGGGCCGGATCCGATTGCGAACGCAATAGGCGAAATCGGCAAGCAGGTTCGTCGCGCCGCCGCTGTACCGGCGTACGTCCACGGTCTTGATCGGCTTGAGATCCCGGTCGACATTGTGCTTGTATTCCCGTTCGGTCCCGATGAACGTGATGTCGCCGCCTCCGTGGCGCATCTTGATCCCGTTTTTGAAGATCGCCGTCGCGAACTGTCCGTCCACGCCGGGGGGAAGAATTTCGGTCGGGCCGGTATCATCCAAACCAAGCGCGTACATGACGCCGCCGAATTTGTGGGCGCCCCAATCGGCGAGAAAGCCGCCGCAGTAATCCTCGAAACGCCGCCAGCCGCCGCCGTAATTGCCGCTCATCCGTTCTTCGCTGTACGGGGCCCAAGGCGCTTGGCCGAGCCAACGATCCCAATCGAGTCCTTCCGGCAACGGTTCTTCGGGGAAATAGCAGGGTTTCGGAGGACTGCCGACACCGACAAGCACTTCCTTCACTTCGCCGATCGTTCCGCTCTGAACGACGGGCGCCATGTAACCGTAATCCTCCATGACCCGTTGGCTTCCGCTGGTGCAAACGCGGTCGTATTTCCGGGCGCCGGCGACGATCTGCTTTCCTTCGGCGAGCGTCAGCGTCAGCGGTTTCTCGCAATAGACGTCCTTGCCGGCCTTGCACGCCTCGACCGAGATTTTCGTGTGCCAGTGGTCGGGGGTGGAGATTTCGACGACATCGATATCCCCGCGCGCAAGGACGTCTTCGTACTTGGAAATGATCTTACAGTCTTTGTTGTTGTAACGATTATCGACCCGTTCCTTGGCAACCCGCGAATGCTTGTCGTAGCAATCGCAAACGGCGACGACCTGGAATTCCTGGTTTCCGAGGAAAGCACCGAGATTCTCCGATCCCCGGTTGCCCAAGCCGATGAACGCGGTGACCAATTTGTTGTTGGGCGAAACCCCCTTATCCAATCCGAGTACCCGGCCCGGGAGGAAAAGCGGAGCGGAAACGGCTGCCGAAACGGCCAGAAACTGCCGTCGGTTCAATCTGTTCTTCATGACATCCTCATGTTCGGTTAATGAGTTGATCTTGACGGATCCGGGACATTATACAACGAAGCCGGTCAAGTTTTCCGCTTAAGCCGCTCGTTTACCTTCGGAAAACAAGCTTCCCGAAAGTCGGCTTCGGGAAAACGGACATTCCCCCGAGTGTACAGGACCGGAAAACAAAATGCAAGAAACGGGACGCGGGACCGGAAAAAATTTTTTTTCCGATCCCGCGGTTTACGGCCCGTGCCGTTTTTCGACATGGTTTCGACACGGTCATGCCGTCCAGCCTGTTTCATCGCCGTTATTTCAAACCGTCATTGCAAACCGTCATTGCAAACCGTTATTGCAACACCGTTATTTTATCGCCTTTTCCAATTCGGGCACGCCGGGAATGTTCTGGGCGGCGAGATTGCCTTCCTTGTCGTAAAGGATCATCAAGGGAGTCGTCTGGACGCCCCAGTAAACGGCGACGGGAGAATCGAGACCAGCCGGTTCGTTAATCATCGGCCAATCGACCGGTGTTTTCGCGAGTACCGCATTCATCGCCGCGGCGCTCGGATCGAGATTGACACCCACGACCTTCAACCCGGTTTTCGCTGCGAGGGCCTTGATTTCCGGGATATCCTGCGTACTGCGGGAGTCCCAAAAATAAACCAGGACGGGGCTGCCTTTGAAGGCGGCGACGTTAATCGTGTTTCCGGCGGCGTCTTTCGTCTGGAAGGGAATCGCTTTCCCGATTCCATCCAAACGTCGCAAGGCCCCGGTCGCTTTATCGGCAATCGACTTCAGCTTCGGATTTTGGCCGCTCGCAACCAGGGCGGCACGATACCATTTGCGGGCTTCCGGCAGTTGATCGGCCATCTCGCGATAGGAACCGAGCAGGAGCATGCCGTCGGCGCCGGCCTCGGTTTTGTCGTATTCCGTTACGAGTTGTTCCAGGTTTTCGAGCCACGCGACCTGCGGTTTGAGCTGGTCGCCGCCCGTATTGATCTCGGCGTAATACCGGGTCATAATCAACCGCGATTTGATATAAGCGGCCAATTCGCGGTTGTCCCCGCCGGCGGTGTTGGTGTAGAGAATCTCCAGATTTTTCGGGCCGTCCGGATATTCGTTCATCTGGACGGCGGCCATGACCACGTCGGCCAATTGACGCATCCAGAGGTCGCGGTCCTCCGGCGTCGTCGAAATCTTGATGATGTTGAGAATCTTCCGGGTAATCAAGTCGTAGACCGCCGGGCGTTTCGCTTCTTCGGTTTTCGCGATCGATTTCTGTAATTCGTCGATTTCGCCGATCAATTTGATGATTTCATCCCGCTCGCCGGAAGTCGTTTCGCGAATGCCGCCGTCGCCCATGGGAATGAACGTCGTCGTCATTGCCGTTTCGTCGTACAACTGCGGCAAGTCGATACAGCGCCAATTGTTGTCACCGACGCGAACGAGGGAGCCANNTGTTGTCCGCACCGTCGCGAATGACGGCGATCCCGTTTTCATAGACGGTCACGTCTTTCGCGCAACCCTCGCGGCCGGCCGGGACGACGCCGGGCCGATTGCCGCCGAATTGGTACCACTCGACATCATTCGAAAGGGCGACCGCCTTGACGGCCTCCGCGAAACGGGTTCGCAGGCCGGCGATTTTTCGGGCGACCTCGGCGTTGAGTTTTTCGCCGAGTTGGAGTCCGGCCAGTTGCTCGGGCGTCAGCGCGACGCGCAGGAAACGGTTGACATCCCGTTCGCAGAGGGCGAGGACGATTTCACTCGAAACCTCTTCGGGCGAAATCTGTCTCCACTGGTCGATGACGCCGTCCTCGTCCGCGTCGATCCCCCAACGGGTTCCGCCGCTGTGGAACCATCGACACTGGTCCGTATTGCCGTTTTTGTTGGAATCAATGTCGCGGTAAACCTCGACGCCGTTACGATAATAACTCCATTGGTCGACCTTTCCGCTCCCGGTCGTGTCGAGGAACATCCGCAGGATGTTGCCCTGAGGGGCGTAGATGACAAAACCTTTGTTCTCGGGGAGCAGCTTCATCTCGCACTGCGCCATTTCCTCCTGGGTCGGAATATCGATCAGGACGCCTCGCTGGACCGGCATGTAACCGATCGCATCCGTGAAAAGCCGGTTTTTATCCGCCCCTTGGGAGAATGCGGAGCCGGCGTACGTCAATGAAACGGCAATCGCCAGCGTGCAGTGCAGGAATAACGTGCGGTGCGGAAAGGTCGTCGGAGATTTCATGGTAAGATCGGGAAAGGGGTTCACAGGTTCACCCGGGCATTGGGGATGGGATGCCGGACGTGGTCGGAGTTTCCAAAAACAGGGATGGGAACCCGGTTTTCACAAAGAACCGGCGAGCACGGATCGGCCCGCGCCCACCGGATTTCGATTGTCGTATCCGAAAGTATTGTATCCGAATGAAAGCCTTTTGACTAGCGGCGGAACACCTGCTGTTGGGGCTGCGGATATGTCTGCCCGGCCGGTTGGCGAAACGCGACCTGGTTGATATGACGGGGCGGCTGAACCGCCGCCGCTTTGTTCGCTGTCGGGGCCTGCGGCGCATTCTCTTCATGTGGAACAGTTTAGATTTTATTAGTAATTCTTATACAAAATTACAGTAAATTATTTACTGTAAATATCTTTACACTGTCCACTCCTCTTTTCTGAAGTAACTAATACCGTGCAGGAGACCAGTCTTAAAATTTATTAGAATCTTTTATCAAATTTTGACACGACAAATTTTCTGTAATTAGCTACTGACGCTACAACAGGCACTACTTAAATATAGTTTATTAAAATAATCGACGAAGACTTACAAGCTGATAATTTGATGCTGTTCCTCTTCCAGGTGTTTACTTTTTATTATTATTTCCTTTCTTTTAGATAAAACTGCACAATTTCGTACACTACAGATACACAAAACAAACACGTCTGACATGCACTGTAGAAACGTTATTATACTTCTTTGTATTGTCATCATGAAACTTATTACAAGCTTGTATAGTAAAGGATCTGTAGTATGTAAATAAATCACTTTTGTAATTTTCATTGTACTTGCAGTGGCAATATTGGATAGCCCTACTATTACACGTAGTTGTTCTGCCAATTCATTTTCCCAGTAAATGAAATGATATTCTATA
>DOMV01000285.1:0-136 GCA_003509805.1 Planctomycetaceae bacterium | reverse complement strand
CAAAATTAAACTTATTCAGTACATTTGCTCTAATATATTGATTACCTTCTTCCATTTTGACAGGAATACGACATTAGTTTGGTTTAAGAGGCCGCTTGTACTTTTCTTTCACAGAGGTTATCTATATGTCTGTGTT
>DOMV01000254.1:752-10741 GCA_003509805.1 Planctomycetaceae bacterium | reverse complement strand
CGGATGACTGCAATACGGACACTGACATTGGTATACCGAAGACCGGTAAGATTTCCCGAAGCCGACTTCCAGGGAACTCCCGCTCCGGAAAAACGCAGCCCGGAGACATACGAGCGGATTGACCGGAAAAACCCAACCGGCTTCAGCATAAAGACACCGCCATTCTATCTTACAATTTCCGGTGCGTCAACCGTTTTGCCTACCCGTTTTCCCCGCAAAAGACGCATTTCCCGCATACATTGAATATCGTGCTTTTCCCGCAAAATCATATTGACCCTCAGAAAAAAAACGAAGCGAGGACGCACCGGACCGTTGGCGGCAATTCTGCCCAAAGTCCAAATAGGACCGGCCATTCAGGCAATCTTCAGGCAATAATGTACTCTCCCTTACGTCAGAAGTGCGGCCGTTACGTCCGGTGTGCAGTCTAAAAACCGATCATACCGAACCGGCCGGACATACGGGAAACGCGATGAAAACGGACATTTGGTCAAGCCTGCCTGCCGCACTCACTCATCCCTAACATCTGCTTGTACAATGACATAAACGGATCGTTCGAGCGGCAAGCGGTTATGCGATGGCTTGTGCGCGGGAGGCTTGTCATGCCGTTTACGGTATAAAAAGGTTGTCGCCCGACCGCGTCGCGGCGCCATGTAATTGTTGGCAGGGAATTTCGGGGAATTGATTTCGGGGCTTGCCGGTGTTATGGGAAAACGGTAGAATGGGCGGCCGGAGTTTTATGCGTCTTTTCGATTCGTGTCTTTTCGACGAGCCTGTTCGGACGAGCCGGGAACGGTGTCCCCGGATGCCGCCTTTTTGTCATGACGATCCGTCTTATCGTTCGATTATCAACCGTGCTGATCGCCCTGCTGCTGGTGTTTCTCGGTGGGGTGAGTGCCTACGGTCTTTACCGGCTCACAATGACGCCGATCAACCGGCTGCCGACGGAACTGCGGTTGCCGAGCGTCCAGGCCGTTACCGGGGCGACCGGCCCTTATGTCGCCCCGACGACGACGCTTGAAAAAGGGGAGGGCACGCCTTCCTTGATTCCGGGCCGTTGGCCCTGTTTTCGCGGAGAACGGTTCGATGCGATCAATCACGAATCGATACCACTGATCCGAAAATTCTCCGACCCGGTGAACCCGGAAACAGCCTTGGAAACGACCCGTAAAACGACCCGTGAACCGGACGTTCCCGCCGTTGGCGACCCCGGTATCGCTGTGCCCGGTATCGCTGCGTCCGATACGGATGCACATGGTACTGATGCGCCGGATATCAGCCCGGAAGTCCGGCGACGAATTCGCTGGGGGGTCGATATGGGCGAAGGTTTCGCCGGCCCGGCAGTCTACGACGGTTGCGTTTACGTACTCGATTACGATATGGAACGGCGGCGTGATGCGCTTCGTTGCCTTTCATTTGACGACGGCCGCGAGATTTGGCGCTATTCCTACCCGGTCGTCGTCAAAAAAAACCATGGAATGTCCCGGAGCATTCCAGCCGTGTCGGGGCGATTCTGCGTTTCGATCGGACCGATGCTCCATACGGCCTGCGTCGACCGGATCACGGGAGAGGAGATATGGTTTCTCGACGTCAAGCACCGCTTCGGCGTGACGGAACCGGAATGGTATTCCGGGCAGTGTCCGCTCGTCGTCCGGAATCCGGAACTCAACAACGGGCGTGAAACGTTGATCCTCGCGGTCGGTTCGCCGGCAACGGAACCGTCGGTTTCCGACGCTGTTTCAGACGTTGCCGCCGATGCTGCGTCAGACGCTGTTTCCGATCCGGTCGGAGAAGGGGATGGTGCGGATGTTCCCGAGCGGAATGTGCTGCTTCTCGCGCTCGATTGCGAAACGGGCAGGGAACTTTGGCGGACGCCGAACCCGTTCGGCTGGACGATGACCCACGCGTCCATCATGCCAATGACGCTCGACGGCCGGGAAACCTACGTTTATTGCGGCAAAGGCGGCGTTCTCGGCGTCGACGGCCGCGACGGCCGGATTCTCTGGTCCTCGCCCGACTGGATGATCCAGATCGCGACCTGCCCATCGCCGGTCGTATTGCCGGAAAACCGCGTTTTTTTCTGCGGCGGTTATGAAAGCGGATCGGTCATGATGCGGATCGACAAACGCCAGACCGAACCGGGCAAGTCGGCCGAACCGGGCAACGCTGCGGCCACGGCGTATTCGGCCACAGCGTATTCGGCCACGGCGTATTCAGCCACGCCGTATGCGGCTACCACGCTTTTTCGCCTCAAATCACCCGTTTTCGGGAGCGAGCAGCAAACGCCGATCTTTCACGCCGGTCACCTTTTCGGGATCCGGCAACGGGATAAATCATTGGTCTGCCTGACCTTGGATGGCAAGATCACCTGGGATACCTCGCGGGGCAAACGGCGTTTCGGCCTCGGCCCCTATTTGCTCGCCGACGGAATCCTGTTCATCCTGGACGATGAAGGCGTTTTAACGCTGTGCGAAGCGACCCCGCGGGAATTCCGACCGCTCGACGAACAAACGGTCCTCTCGCATAACGGCTGGGCGCCCATGGCCCTCGTTCACGGTTTTCTGCTCCTCCGCGATGAAAACCGCATGATATGCCTGGATGTACGCAAGTAGTCCCGTGTCCGGTAGTCCCGTGTCCGGGAACAACCGGCGAATCCCCCCGGAGATGCCGGAGCCGGACGAAATGATGCGAAAAGTCCGACAGCAAGTTACGACAGCGAGTTACGATAATGCGTTATGAAAATGTTTGTGTCGAAGCGTTCGCCTACACCCTGCCGGCGGAAATCCTGACGACCACGGAAATCGAGGCCCGGCTGGAACCGCTTTACCGCCGTTTACGATTGCCCGAAGGTCGGCTGGAAATGCTGACGGGAATCCGTGAGCGCCGACTTTTTCCCGAGGGAATGCTGCCCGGCGAACAAAGCGTACGTACGGTCGAACGTTTGCTGCAAACCGCGAAATGCGATCGAAATCGGATCGGAACCCTGATCCACGGATCGGTTTGCAGCGATTACGCCGAACCGGCGACCGCATGTTCCGTCCATCACCGTTTGGGGCTTCCACCCGAATGCGAAATTTACGACGTTTCCAACGCCTGCCTTGGAATCGTCAACGGGATGCTTCAAATCGCCAACCGGATCGAACTGGGGCAAATCCGGGCGGGAATCGTCGTCGGAACCGAAACGAGCCGTTCGCTGCTCGAATCGACGATCCGCCGGCTCAACACCGATCAATCGTTGGACCGGCGTTCGATCAAGCCGGCGTTCGCTTCGCTGACCATCGGCTCCGGCAGCGGCGCCGTCCTGTTGACGCATCGTTCGATCAGCCGTACCGGCAATCGTCTCTTGGGCGGAGTCGTCGGCGCGAGTACGACGCATTGCGAATTGTGCATGAGCGCGACCGATCCCCTGGGGCGGGATTCCGCCGGAACGTCCATGCAGACGGATTCCGAAGAGTTGATGATACAAGGGGTCAACGCGGCTTCCGGAACGTTCGAGCGTTTTTTGGCCGAAACCGGCTGGAATCGCGATCAAATCAACCGTGTATTTTCCCACCAGGTCGGCCGTAAGCACCACCAATTGCTTTTCGAGTCGTTGCGATTGCCCGGGGACATCAATTTTTCGACGTTGGAATACCTTGGAAACACGGGAAGTTGCGCACTGCCGACGGCGGCGGCGATCGGAATGGAAAACGGTTTTGCCGGCCCGGGCGATCGTATCGCCTTGCTCGGAATCGGCTCCGGGATCAATGTTCTCATGCTCGCGCTGGAATGGAACCACACCCTTGCGGCGGCACCTTCGCCGGAAGATCGTGAGACGATCGACCGGATCATGCGTCTGAATACGGCCCGGCGCGAAACCGCAGCCCCATCCTTGACATTCCCGGCGGCGCGACTAGAATAGCCCTTTTCCCTTTCTCTCATTTTGTCTTCTCACTTTGTCACCGCCATCAGGAGTTCGAGCGTGTCTATCAACGAACGGAAAAAGGAACTGCGTCGTCGCCGTAAACGTCGGGAAAACTATGCCGAGATGAAATCGAAACTGGCGAAAGCCGATGCAGGCACCCGCGAAAAATTTGCCGAAAAACTGCGTAAAATGACCCCTGCCGCCGATGCCTTGATCGTCGAATGGGGACTCGACAAGTAGTTTATTACGAATAGGTTATGCCGAATCCGGTCGCGTTTCCCGTCGAACGCTTCGAGTGCGATTGCGACGGACGAATCTGCCGGATCTACCGCATCCGGACGCAGGTTTTTCCGCATCTCGCCGGATATGTCTGCCTTGTCTTGGCTGATCCGGGAAAAGACGGTCGGCCCTTTCCGCCGACGTTGATTGACGCCGGAAGCGGGGAAGGTTCTTCCCCGGTCGATATTCTCGACGGCTTGGAAAAAGTGCGGACCCGGTTCGGCGAGCCGTTCGTTCCGACGGATGTCGAACGTATTTTCCTGTCACATACCCATTTCGACCATTTCGGCGGCGCAGGACGTTTGTCCGCCTTTCTCAATGCGGAAATCGGGGCGCACCCCTGCGATGCACGTGTTGTTTGCGCCCAGGACGAGCGTGCGAACGTCCTGAATGCGGCTTTCCGCCGTTTTCTGGCCATGGCCGGGATCGACGCGGACCAAGGTGTCGGGATCATCCAGGCTTTCGGATTTACGCCGGGCCGGGTTCGCAGCGCTCCGGTCGCCCGAATGCTCACGGACGGAGAATGCGTCGATGGTCTGATCCGTGTCCACCATACGCCTGGTCACAGTCCGGGGCACCTTTGCTTTGAAATCGGCCCTTACCTCCTACTCGGCGATCTTCTTCTCTCGCGAACCGTCACGCAGATTTGGCCCCAAACCCTGATTCCCGGGACCGGTTTGGAACGACACCTGCGATCGCTCGATAAACTGGTGCAAATCGCGGAACGGATGCGGTCCGCCGCTCTTGCACACGGCGGCCTTACACCAATCGGCCTTGCACCAATCGGCCTCCCGGGCCACGAAGACGTGATCGGGAATATCCCGCTCCGTGTCGAGGGCATCCGTCGAAACCATCGGCGACGCTGCGCCCGGTTGCTCGCGGTTCTCGAAAGAGCCGACCATCCGCTTTGCATCGCCGAAATCGCCGCCCGGATGTACGTGAACGGTCCGTTAAGCCGTTTGTTGATGCCGTTGGCCGACGCTGCCGGTCGGGTCGAATACCTCGAACACTACGGCCGTGTCGCGGTTGCCAACCACGAATCGCTCGGCGATTCCGTTCTGCCAGTCTACAGGTACATTATACCGTAAACGGCCGGAAACTGTTCCTGCGAACAATCGCTTGCCGCTCGAACGAAACGTGCAACAAGCCGTTTACAAATGTCTTACGGCGCGTGAGTGCGACAAGCAGCCTTCACCAAACAACCANNACCGCGTTTCCAGTATACATCGCCTTCATCGGCGCTCGGCAATGTTTCCCAGTAAGGCGATTCGAAATAAGCCGTACTAATAATGTGCGATGAAATCCATTATACTGAAAGCCATTGACATTTCCCGANNAGCCTGCCCACCGGAAACGACACTGCCGAAGGGAAACAGGCGGTTTGACCGGAAAACTCAACCGGCTTCGGTATAAAAATCCCGAAGCTGGATAGACCAGCCGGATGAACCGGACGGGTTACGGTGACTGTTCCGCCCGCATAATCTGAATTGTTTGAGAATTTATGTAAAAAAACGCAACAAATGAAGATAATAGTGTTTGTACCGAGGCCGGATATATACCGTAAACGGCCTGAAATTGTTCCCGCGCGCAATCGCTGGTTGCTCGAACGAAACGTGCAACCAGCTGTGCAACCAGCTATTTGCAAGGCTGTTGCGGCGAGTGAGTGCGACAAGCTGTCTTCACCAAACAACCAATTTTACCGCGTTTCCAGTATATTCCGTTTACCGTTTTTTTGTAGAAATACGTTGATTTTTCCTTTGTTCCGGCGTACACTCGAACTGAGGATTGATGTTTGTTGAAAGATACTGTTTGTAGCGGTCATTCCGCGAAAAAGGGGCCGTGCGAAGCAATTTGGTAAAAAATCATCCTGTTAAATCAAGAACGATGGGTTGATTTGTTGACATAAGTAAAAGAACCTGATTATACCGGGAATTCTTTGGAAATAACCTGCCGGTTCCCGGCTGAGCAATAAACATACCGCAAACGGCCTGCAACTGTTCCCGCGAACAATCGCCTGCCGATGGAACTGTCTGCTTAAACACTTGCAAAAGCAATAGTTGCGGCGAGTGAGTGCGACAAGCAGTCGTCACCAAACAGCCAATTTTACCGCGTTTCCAGTATACGTCCCCAACGCCGATTTCGTCCCCTGACCCCTACGCCCCGGAGAAAAGAGGTCGTCCTATGAATACCGTCGGAAAAATTTTCATTTGCCTGATCGCCGTCGTCTGCGTGATGTTCATGTCGTTCACGCTCATGCTTTTCGCTTCCCAAATCAACTGGAAGTCGGAGCATGAAAAGATAACCAAACAGCTTGCGGAAGTCACGGCGGAGCGCGACCGTCAATTGGCGCTGCGAACCCGGCTCGAAGAAGAATTGCAGGCGGAAATTCAGCGTCAAACCGACCGGGTCACGGAATTGGACACGAAAGTCGTCCAAATGGCGGAAGAAAGGGACGATTTCAAGAAAAAATACGACGAACTCGATGAAAACAGGCTCCGTGCCATCGACGCGGTCAAACAGGCGCATGCCTCGCTGGCTTCGAGCAGGGCCGAATTGGGACAATTGCGGAAAGAACAGCGCGATCTGCAAAAACAGTGGGGGGAACTCTCCACGCAGTTCGTCAAGAAAACCGACGAGGCGCATGATCTTTCGCTCAAATTGGCCAACTTCCGCAGTGTCGGCGAAAAATTGATGAAGGATTACCGGGACGCCGTCGACGTTCTTAAAAAGTTCAACCTGAAACCGATTCCGAGCATCTACACCGGGGAACCGCCGAAGGGCGTCGAAGGAATCGTGACCGAAGTGCGTCCGGGCTGGATCGAAATTTCGATCGGCGAGGATTCCGGGATCATGAAAGGGCAAAAACTCGATGTCTACCGTGAGGCGAACGGGCGCAGCATCTACATTTGCAAGGTCGAAGTCGATCGAACCGAACCGGATAAGGCCGCTTGCCGGGTCCTGCCCGAGTTCCGCAAGGGAACAGTCCAACGGGACGATACGGTTGGAAGTATCGACTTGACGAACTGATCGGCGGACTGACCGACCGGCTTCGGTAAAAAACCTTCGCGGACAGGTCGCCCCGGGCACCGGGTTGTCATACGGGAAACGCGATGAAAACGAACATTTGATCGAATCTGCCTGCCGCACTCACACGTCCCTGACTTCTGTTTGTACAATGATACAAACGGATCGTAAGCGGATCGTTCGAGCGGCAGGCGATTGTGCGCGGCAAGATTGTCATGCCGTTTACGGTATAAACCGGGATTTTGGGGGTTTTGAGAAGAGGGAGCGGAAACATGGCCTTATTCAGGAAAAAAACGCAAGCGGATAATCCGGCGGAAACTTCGGCGGAAGAAGGAATCGGAACCGCGGAGGCGGCGACCCCGGAAGGGCAGTCTGTTTCTCCGGCTGCCCCGGCTGCGGCGCCGAAACCCAAGGTCAAGCCGGACATGTATACCTGGATACTGCTCATCGCCCTCGTCTGCTTGATCGTTTCGCTTGTTTACCTGATCCTGATCGTCAATAAATACAAGGAACAGGGACATCGCCCTCTCGCCTCGCAAGCGCCGGCGATTCACATGATAATCGACGCCTGACGCTTGAGGGACGCTCACGAGCCGGGAACGGTGTTTCCGGAGCATTGTTGACAGCATTGTTGACCTTGAAACGATTTTCGGCCGTATTCTTCAGCATCCGCTTCACATGTCCGTCTACGTTCTCGATACGCAAGGGATCCTCTACCAGAATTTTCACGCGCTGCCCCCGATGAGCGGCCCTTCGGGAGAACCGGTCGGCGCAATCTACGGGTTGGCCCGGGACTTGTTTACGCTACTCTCCAAATACAAGCCTTCCTCACTCATCTGCGCTTTCGACATGCACGGGCCGACGTTTCGGCACCGCCTCTACGAACAGTACAAAGCCAACCGCAAGGAAACACCCGAAGACCTGAAGCCGCAGGTTGAATTCGCAAAGGAGATGCTCGGAGCGTTCGGCGCAATTCCAATTGGCATCGTCGGTTACGAGGCGGACGATGTGATGGCGACCATTGCCCGACAGGTCGAAGAACGCGGCGAAACAGCCGTCCTGGTCACCGCCGACAAGGATTGCCGCCAATTGATTACGGAGCGCGTATCGCTTTTCAATCTCCGCAAACAACGGCAGTATTCTTTTGCCGATCTCAAGGCAGATTGGGGGATTACGCCGTCGCAGGTCATTGATTTCCAGACGATGGTCGGCGATCCGACCGACAACATTCCCGGGATCCCGTTGATCGGACCCAAACTGGCGACACAATTGCTGGAGCAGTACGGAACGCTGGAAGGCGTCTTGGAGAACGTCGATTCCATTTCCGGGGCAAAGCGGAAAGCAAACATCCGCCAGGCGCGGGAAACGGTGGAACTCGGCAAAAAGCTCGTCACCCTCGATACGCGCGTACCGATCGAAATCGATTGGGAACAATCCCGTTTTCGCGGTGTCGATGCCGCCGCTCTGGTCGCGGTGTTCCGGCGATTCGGTTTCAAGTCGTTGGCCGACCGGGTGGGGGAACTGACGAATCGGGGCGAAACCGGCGGAGAAAACCGCGGCGACTGGAACACAACGGATACCATCGTCCGAAAAGAGGAAAGGCACTCTCTCTTTGATGCGATCGACGAAAAACGCGATTTCGCCGAATCCCGGGAAAAATCGTGGGAAAAATCCCAGGCAATCTCCGCGATTCCCTGCCCGACGTTTACCCCACCCGTTTGTCATTTGGTCGATACGGCGGAGAAATTCGACGGTTTTCTCAAGCAACTCGAAAAAGTCTCGTGTTTTTCCTTCGATACCGAAACGGCGCCGATGGAGCCGGCCTTCGAAGCGACCATGCCGCGATACACCGTTCCGGTCGGTCTCTCGTTTTGCTGGGACGAGTCCGAAGCGTTTTACCTGCCGCTTCGGGGACCGCTCGGGGCTGAAACGCTCGACCGGGAATCCGTGCTGAAATCGCTGAAACCCATCCTCGAAAACCCGGTAGTCGGCAAGATCGGCCAGAATCTCAAGTACGACATCGTCGTCCTTCGCGGCTGCGGGATCAATCTCCGGGGGCTGATTTTCGATACGATGATCGCCGATTACCTGCTCCATGCCGGGTATCGTACGCATAACATGGACGATTTGGCGGCGTATTATCTCGATTATAAAACGACGCCGATCAAGGATTTGATCGGGACCGGCAAAAAACGGAAACGCATGGACGAGGTGCCGACCGATGTGGTTGCCGCCTACGCCGGAGAAGACGCATGGATCGTCTGGAAACTTTATCCGATCCTGAAAGACCTGCTCGACCGGGAAGGAAAGCAGGCCGTCGAACTGAACGACGACCTCGAAATACCGCTCGTCGACGTCTTGGCCGATATGGAATACGCCGGGATCGCGCTCGATCGGGACAAACTCAAAAACCTAAGCGTCCGGTTCGAAGAAATGCTCCGTTCGCTTGAAAAGGAGATTTACGCACTTGCCGGCCACGAATTCAACATCGCCTCCCCGAAACAGTTGCAGGCCGTGCTGTTCGAGGAACTGAAACTGCCGGTGGTCAAAAAAACCGCGAAAACGGGACCGAGCACCGACGTGGAAGTCCTCACGGAATTGGCCGCCGTCCACCCCTTGCCGGACAAGGTGCGCGAACACCGCCGGATTTCCAAGCTCCAGGGAACCTACGTCGACGCCCTGCCGCAGTTGATCCACCCGCAAACCGGCCGGGTCCACGCCTCGTTCAACCAGGTCGTGACCGCGACCGGACGACTCAGCAGCAGCAATCCGAATTTGCAGAACA